>CAMMKL010000199.1 GCA_946497265.1 uncultured Clostridia bacterium
ATTCAAGCAGTCTGTTTTGCTTCGACCCGCAGCATTGCCACCACGTCTTCCACCTTTTTCCCTGAAGCCAGGACTGCATCGTATAGAGAGGATATCTCCAGATTCTTTTTTTCCTGCAAAAATTTTTCCTTCTGCTCTTCCAAAACCTGGATCGCATTCTTGTGTTTTGCAATCTGCATATCCAGCTTTTCAAGCTCTTCCTCATAGTTTACCGGCTTTTTCGGTCTGGCCATAATGATCTCCTCCAAAACAGTTATTTTAGATCAGTATAGCCGTTGTAAAGTGAAAAAATACACGAATGAAAGGCGGCTTCCCCCTGTTGAAACCGAAAAGGTTAATTTCCCAACTTTGCCGAATGGAGCAAGCTGTATTCCTCATGTTTAAGCTGCGGCATCTGCGGACTCCTGCGCACTGCTAGCCTCATAAGACGGCACACGTCCCTCCTGTGTGGAGTGGATATACTCGTCAACGCGCTCCTCCAATAAATCAAAGGGAGCCGGCCCGCAGCTGAGAAGCGCTTCGTGGTATTTTACCGAATCAAACCGGTCGCCCAAAGCCTCTTGGGCTTTGTCATACAAATCCTGAAATTTAGCGCCGCTTAAATAGTATTTAAGGTAATTGGTTGGCGATTCCAATACGAGGTCGAATTGCCCGTCGCACATTTCCTGGGAAACGCCGTCCCCAAACCACTGCCTCATGTATTCGGTAAAGGTTTCTCTATCCCATCCCTCGTAATGCACCCCAATGTCCATTAAGGCGATTACATAATTGGTAACAACCTGCATATCACGTTCGATTTGCAGGATATCAGGGTCACCCTGGCCGTATTGGTAAGAATTAAGTTCTACATAGGTGGCCCAACCCTCCGTATAACCGCTGTAATTAACCAAATATTGCACCGCCGGTTTTTGCTGGGCTTTCAAATACACGTTTTGATACATGTGACCCGGATATCCTTCGTGCGCCAGAGTCGGAAAAAGGGATGGTTGGTACTCCCCATTGATAAACATGGATTCGTTTTCGTCCATGGGGGCGTCAACATGGTTGCTCATATACGCTGCGGGAGAAAAATTATCGGCCATTTCCTCCGGAACCATATAGACCGTATAATTCAAGTTTGAAATGGGCGGATAGTCTTCATTGATCCTCTGAGCAAGATAATCCAAGGTTTCCTCCACAGTAGTAAAATCCGAATAAACCGGGGCTTCTCCGTTTATATAACGCTGATATGCTTCCGGGGCTTTTCTTTGATCCTCCGCTACTTTTTCGATTGCCGCCTGAAGATGCTGCTGCAAATACGTTTTCACCTCTTCCGGCGTAAGATCCAGCCCGGTTGTGCGTTTTAAAAGGGCCTCATAATACGCCTTGCCATCCGGTTGGTGGGCAAGCCCCAGATCCTCTCCGGAAGCCTGAATGGTAGAAAGCTCCTGCCGCAGTGATTTATAAGCGTTTAAAAAATCATTTTTTAAAAGGCGTTCGTTTTTTTGCTTCGCCTCTTTTTTTTCTTCTTCCGTTAAAAAAGGAACTGCGTCAATTTTTTCATTAACCGCTTCAATCAGGAAGATATCCTCTTCTTTGGTAAAATTGTCACACTGTTCGATTACCTTATCGAGGATCGTTTGGCTCATACCCACACCCTGTTTTTGCCTTTCTTTTTCCAGTTGCGCATAGTTCAAAAACGTTTCTTCCGCCGTTTCTAATATATGAAAATAACTGTCCAAATCGTTCCGGCGGTTGAAACTGAACTCGCTGAGAAGCAACGGAAGCTGCGCCTGAAAACCGATATAACTGCCCAGATAATTATTGTCTAAATAATAGTAGGGAGCCACCGCTAAATAGCGTTCCAGATAGTCCACCAAAATATCGTAGGTTTCCTTTTGATCTTCACGCAGGCTTTCACGCTCAAAACGCATGAGTTCCTCCAGTATCCCGTTTACTTCCTGCGTATTCTGCTCGTATTCCTCCCGAGACGTATAGGGCAGCTCCATCAGCTCTTCCTCAAAACCGAAAGCAGAGGGGTCGTCAAATAGAAAGTTCAGATCCATGCTATCACTGGAGATCATCTTCGTAGGCAGCGAATCAATATATTCGTCAAATATTATCCGCTGGTCTTTCAAAGGTTGGGAGCAACCGGCGGAGCTTCCCAAAATTGCCAGCGACAGCACTACGCAGATTCCCTTTTTCATCCACTTCATAATAACCCTCTTTTTATAATATGTTTTAGTTGGAATTGTATCGTTAGTATAACATAAAATCAACCGAAAGTCGATTGTTAGCCTAAATCCAACTGTGTTATAACGCAAATTTGTATTGCAGAGTACCGTAAAAACAGGCTGTACTCGATCCCCCCACTTAACAAAAAGTTTGCCGCCTGCTAAACGCAAGCGGCAATTACAAAACACAACAAGCTTTGAATCCGGTGCCCATCTTGAACGCGTGCCGTTTTGCCGGGGGAAAGCTATATTGGCTGTCAAAACGCCCGGACGATATTCACCGCGTTCAGAGCAATAATGATAATCATACTCACCATAAACAGGCGGGCCGTATTTTTTTCGGAAATATGTACCTTCAGTTTGGAACCCACAAAGCCGCCGATAATTGCCGCCGGGATCAGCCACAGCAGCAGAGTAAAATCCATCCCTTCAAAGCCGCCGCTGAAAGCCATGGTCACCAGCTTGGACGCCTGTCCGAAAAAGATGGTAATGATGGAATAAATCGCGCAGCCTTTGACGCTCATACCAAAGAAAATCATCAAAAACGCCACATTGATCGGCCCGCCGCCAATACCCAGGAAAGCCCCAAACAACCCCAGGGATAAGCCTACCACCATAATGAGCAGCGGATTTTCTACATGCCAGCAATACTTCTTCAGAGGAGTATTCATATAGATGATCACAAACACCAACAGCAACGACAGCACTATCGCCTGGATTGCTTTTACCATCGCCTGATTGGTAATCGATCCGGTCATCATGGAAAACAGGCTGCTTCCCAAAATGCCGCCGAGCATGGAGCTGACTGCAAGGAATAAAGCAATCTTCTTGTTCAGCTTTGTTTCACTTTTTCTCGTTTGGGTAATGATGGAAACAATAGACATGGAAAATACAGACCATGAAGACACCGAATTAATCGTGAGAATATCAAACACATTAAAGGTATCCAAAGTCGGTTTGATGATAACCCCCCCGCCGATGCCGGCGATAGCGCCAATCACACAGGACAAAAAGATGATGATAAAGCTTATAACGATATCCATATTGATCCCTCTTCTCGTATTTTTCCGGGAAAGCTTTGTATCGCCGCACCATGGACTTTACTATGAAAAGCCTTCCGAGTTGCAAGCCGACATAGGCTTTATGACTATAAGCCTGGTTTAAGCCTCGCCTCCTTCGTCCACATCAGTCTGGCTGGGCGCAGGGCTTTCCTGTGGATCTGCCTTTTTCGCAGGTATTTCCGATGAAAGCGCCGTATCGGCCGAATCCACTGTTTGTGATGCCGCCTTTGTGTGCTCCGGCTTTTCATTCCAGCTTTCAAACCCAAAATAAAGACCAATCACGGCAAACCCGGCCGCCACCATTCCAATAAATGCAGCCGTCTGCACCTTTTCCAAGGCGCACATTGCAATTGCCGCAAGGATCGCTGCGGCACATATTACAATAAACCCGACTGTTATTTTGCTATTTTGTCCCATAGTAATTCCTCCACTTTATTGCTGCTGGCACAACACATCGGAAAGTGCTGCAAACTGTTCCACGGTCAGCTGTTCCGCCCGGGCGGAAGGAGAAATCCCCGTTTGTGCCAAGGCTTTGCCGACCGCTTCTTTGGGCAGATGGAGTCCAGCCGAAAGGGAATTATGCACCGTCTTGCGGCGCTGGCTGAACGCAGCCCGCACCACATGGAAGAAAAAGGCTTCCTCCCGCACGGCAACCGCCGGTTGACTGCGTACCCGCAAACGGATCACAGCGGAATCTACATTGGGCGCCGGCAAAAAGCTTCCACGTGAGACCTTAAACAGCAGCTCCGGTTCTGCGTAATAACGCACCGCCACACTCACCGCTCCGGCCTGTCGCGTTCCGGGAAGCGCGCATAGGCGGTCGGCCGCTTCTTTTTGCACCATCACAGTCAAAGAAGCAATGGGCAGCTTTTCTTCCAACAGCTTCATAATAACCGGAGAAGTAATGTAGTACGGCAAGTTTGCGCATACAGATACCGGCATTCCGCCGAATTCCCGTTCCAGTAAGCCCTTTAGATCCACCCTTAAAATATCGTTGTTTAAAGTCGGAGGCCAAGCGGTCTT
>CAMMKL010000200.1 GCA_946497265.1 uncultured Clostridia bacterium
CGTCGCCCGCTTCCACATGGCCGTTTGCGATATTCAGTACGTATTCCAGCGTGCTCTTATTGACGGTGTTGACCTCAAGCCCCTCCAGTGCTTCCAAGAGGGCGGCTTCCGCCTCGTCGATTTGTTCCTGGGTGGCGTCCGAAGCAGCCAAAACCTGAGCCGATGCTTCCAGGGCATCCTGGAAAGCCTGCCAGCTCTCATTGCTGTAGCCGCCCTGTTCCGTATCTTTATTTTGATCATAGAGCATCTGGAGGGCGTCACGGTCTACACTGTTACCGCTTCGGTAAATTTCTACGGCGTCAAGCTTGATCTCGGGATACTGGGAAAGCGGGTTCTTGTTTTCCGAAATAACAACCTCTACCTGATGAACGCCGTCGCTCAGCTCCTTATTCTGGTAAGCCAAAACCTGTGCTGTGCCCGACGAGTTGGAATTGTTAAAGGTATCCACATCATCGGCTACCAGTACGCCGTCAACATAAACGTCCATCATACCGGTCCGGGCTGATTCAAAAACAATCAGACCAAATCCCTGGCCGCTGAACTCAAACGAGAAGCTGTCCCCAGCTGTGGCATTATAGGTTTCCGTCCCTTGATAATGCCGACCGTCCGACCACTGGCTCCAACCGCCGGTGTAGGTGATGCGGGAATCGCGGTCGTCCCATTTCTCCGTGCTATTGTCCTGGTTGCGTATGCGCACGGTTAAGCTGCCGGAAACACAGGAACCGTCCAACGCCATTGCAGATACCACCACTGTACTGTTTTCCTTGGCGGTCAGAAGGCCGTTCTGATCAATTTGGGCGGCCTGTGTCGAGGAACCGTCCAATGTTCTTACCGTCCATTTCAGCCCGGCGGAGGCCGCTTCGTCTGGGGCGATTTGGGCATGGAGCTGCAGGGTTCCGCCGGATTCCATAATAGCGGCTTCCCCTCCTTCGGCGGAAAGCGCTACTTCCTCCGCCAGCGAAAGCTCACTGTCGGAAATGACGATTTTATCCATTGTAACGAAGGTACCGAGGGATTCGGGATCTTTTTCACCGCTTACCTCAATACGCATTTTATGTATGCCTTCCGGGATCCCAGTAACGGCATACACTACTTGCTGCTTGATGTTGCCTTTATCCAGGCTGTCAACGTTCTCGGCTATCAGCTCCCCGTCCAGATACACGTTGAAATAACCTTGATGCTGTGCCTTAGGCATGATGACCTGTACGCTCTTGCCAATAAACTTAAACTCTGCGTAAGCACCCTGTTGATTGCTGTATTTTCCCGTATCGTTGTAGCAGCCGGGATGCGCCTCGTCGATCCAGGAACCTACGTAGAGAATATTGTCGTCGCGCTCGTCATATTCTCCCGCAGTAAGGGGCTGGGTATAGACGTTGCCGAGTACGCGGGTCTGCCCATTAGCTCCTACCAGCTTTTTCATGGACTGGTTCTTTTCTCCCGTCATGGTTTCATGCGTAAAGGAGGAAATCGGCGCGGACTTCCGCTCCACCAGATAAATACCGCCCTCTTCCGTGGAGAAGGTGAATTCTTCCTGCGTACCGGACGCTACTACCTGCTGCGTGCTCTGGTCGGTAATGACCACTTCCTCCCCTTCCCATGGATTGCAGACCGTAGCCTCATTGCCATATTTACTGACTATCGAGATGTATTTTACCTGCTGATTGGCATATTCCGAGCTCACTAGGAAGCCGTTGCGCGCCAACAGAGTAAACTTGCTGTAAAAGTCCGGATCGCTCACTACAGCCGGGAAAACGCGGATCTTGTCGTTATAGCTCTGCAAAAGCTCTTCGTTCACTGCGGTAACGATCAGGGCGTTGGATTCAAACATCCCGTTACGATCGTCGTGAATACCGTTGGCGTGGGTCTGACTGCGCAGGATCATATCGCGTGCATTGGCGAAGGAATCATCCCCCAAGCCAAGCCGTGCCGCGTAAATGGGTTCCGGAGACCAGATGTTCAGAGGCATCAGGCGTTCTTTATACGAATTGATTGCGGTCTGCTGGTCTTCGTAACCGATTCCCGTGCGGGAGAAGGGCCATATGATTTCCAGTTCCGGATTTTGGCTGTTCATCAGGGTAGAAGCGGGCGGGTCGTGGGGAAGATATTTTTCCCCTTCGTTTTCTTCCGCTGCGGTGGTTTTGAACGGGGCCAGATTGTCCAGAAGATCCTGCCACACAGGGCGGAGCTCCTCGTCAACCCCCAAGATCTCGCTAGCCTCAATGGTCCGCTCCAAAATGCTGCGGAAGGCCGCCAGGTCGGTAATGGGATTCTTTTGATCCCAATAGGTTTCCAGGGCATTTCCCGATTTGATATAATAGGTGCCCTCTGTGTCTACATCCACAAAGTTTTTGATGAATGTACATACCCCTTTCATAAACGGGTATGCCTTTTCTCTTAAGTAGGTTTCATCGTTGGTATATTTGTATTTTTCAAACAGGCCCATCGCTTGTTCCGGGCCAGTCGCGTAAATTTCAGTGGTATAGGGGCACCCGTTTTCCGCCCCGTCATATCCTACCATCTGCTCGGTATTCCAGGTATGACGTTCCGGCGCCATGATGCTGCCGTCTAATTCGGCGAACTTTTCGTTGCCGTCGTTTTCATAGAAGCGTTCATGGGTATATTTTTCATAGCCTTCGATATTGTTGCTGAACAGATTATAGTAGGAATCGGTCAGTTCCAGCCGGTTGGTGGCGTAATGGGTATAAGCAAAGGTGCGTTCATTAAAACTGGTGTAATCCCAGCTCCACATGGATTCATCCTGTTCGTCCCAGCGCCAAACACCGTTGATGAAGTGGAAGGGGAACTCGCCCCGGCTGCCGCAGCCGATCAGGTATTGATAGAGATACCAGGAGTTTTCCACGTAATCCATCTGGCTGTTGCTTTCGCTCTGATACTGCACGAAGCAGCGGCTCCAAAAGTCATGCCAATAGGCGGTAAAATTCTCGTAAAGCGCATCATATCCCTTTTGCTTAGTAGAGGCGAGCAGCTCTTCCGCCGCTGCTTTGGAGTCGTGATTTTCCGCCTGCCTGCGGGTAGGATTGGCGATCCAAATGGTATATTCGCGTGCAGGCTCGATTTGAAGTTGCAGCTTTTGATCGTCGCCTTCTCCCACCTGGGCGGTCTGATATTCGGCCCCTTCTACAGACACGGCAATAGTATATCCAAAGTTATTGGGGTCTTCCTGGCCGCGGCTGACAGCTACATAATCTTCCGTATAATGAAACTCCGGGTTCGTCCAGGTTTCCTTATTCGGCATAGGATCGGACGGGTTCCCATACGGACGCGAGGTAAACGGCCCCTCGGGATCGGCATCCAACTTATCCAGCCAGATGCTCAGGTCCACATACGCCCGGCCAACCTCTTCGCGCTGGTCGCTGACGTGAATGCCCAAAACCTCGCTGTCGGGATCCCCCATAAAGGTAACGTCGAGGCCGTCGCCGTAGGTAGTGGTCACTGTTCCGTCATATAAATTCAATCGCTGTTGAAATTTGCCTTCCACCGGAGCCTGCTCCGGGTTGGTATAGAAGTTGATTAAGCCGGACGGCAAAGCGGTATAGGGCGCGGCGTCCACATTCGTGACCTCCATGGTCAGGCCATTTTCGTTCCAAACCATCCCCCCCATCCGGCCATTCCCAACCGTTGCACCGTCCGCCGCGTTTTCGATAGGGGAATTGTACACAACATCATGCTGGGATAGGTATCCCGCATAATCGATGTCCAAAAGACCTGTCTGCAAATCCAGGGAGATGGCGTTCTCATCTCGCCCCTGTCCGGCCCCAAAGGCCGTCATACTGTTTGCGGAGCTCATCAACATTCCTGCTGAAAGTAAAACCGCAACAATTCGTTTACAAAACCCTTTCATTTTTTTCTCCTTTTTCGATTGATAATTTCTTCTGCTCTCTTTTGTACTGCGGAATTCATACCCTCCTTTCAAGCCGTATCGTTGAAAGACATAGTAATTTTGCTAATATTGTATCATTTTTATATATTTTTTGCTTTTATAAATCGGAACAAAATAGGCATTGATTTATATTTTTTACTTTTTTATGTAAGAAGCAACCGCAAATTGTAGAAAAACCTATAAATAAAGACAACGTGAATAAAAAGACGGGCTAAAAGTTTTCGCACGCCTTTGAAACAGGCAGGCGGATCCAAAGGTACCTCCGTCTGTCGATTGTTCCAATCGGCTAAGCAGGCTCCCCTTTTCAACAGTAAGAGGATGACCCGGTCGTTTCGGGGCGCCGGCTTTTTTAAGATTTTAAATCTTTGAGTTATTTTTTTCTTTTTCTCTTT
>CAMMKL010000201.1 GCA_946497265.1 uncultured Clostridia bacterium
CCCCCAGCTCAAATAGAATTCATTCGCTTATTTTACCGTTAATTCCGCCAATTGGATTTTGCTCAGGTCGTTGTAGTGGACATTCTCCAAAGTAGTACGGGAAGCAAAAACCTGAGGATGCTGCAGCAGGAATGCATAGGGGCTGTTTTCCGCCATCATCTCCTGCAGCTGCTCGGAATACTGGATGCGTTTTTCTTTATCGGATTCGCCCTGGATCTGTTTGCCCAGCTCCAACATATCCTCGTGCCCTTCTGCGCTCCACTTGGCACGCTCGCCAACTGTATCGCCCGGCAAAAACGCCAATTGGTTGTTGATATCGAAATAATCCGGGCTCCAATGCATGAGCAGGAAGGGGATTTCCCCATTGCGATAGGGATCCAAGACTACGGCAAATTCGCTGGTTTTGATGTTCACCGTGATGTTGATCTGCGCCAGGTCGTTTTTGATCTTTTGGGCAATATCCGTCCATTTCATACCCGCCGTTTCATAATTAGCAGCGTTCAATTCAACCGTAAAACCATTTTCATAACCGGCTTCCTTCATCAGGGCCTTTGCTTTCTCAATGTCCTGATAATTGTCGTCACGGGTTTCGGCTCCTGTAAAACCCTGCTGTACAAAGGACAGCGGCAGGCTGGCCCCTTCCCCGCACATCTCTTTTAGTCCCTTATAATCAATGGCATAGCGTACAGCCTGCTGTACTTTGGGATCGGCCATTTCCTTGCCGATTTCGGGATCGTTGTTCATGATAAGGAAAGTCATTTGGGCGGTCTGGCCCCTCTGGACATTGACGTCCGCGTTGCCTTGGAGCTGGCTTACGTTATCCTGATTTAAGGAAAGCGCAATGTCGATTTCGCCCTTCTGAAGCATTTGGATCTGGGTATTGGCGTCGGGTATTTCTTTTAAGATAACCTTTTCCACGTTACCCGTTTCGCCCCAATAGTTATTGTTCTTTTCCAAGACGAGCTCGGTTCCCTTGGTCCAGCTCTTCAGAACAAAGGGACCGGAACCTGCGGAATGCTGATCCAGATAAGTTTGCGCGGTATCGGTCTTGCTGGCATCTTCCGCATCGGTACCGCCGTTTTGCTTAAGCAGCTCGCTGTCCAATACGCAAAAAGCGTTGGAGGCCAGCTTAGTCAGGAAGGAGGCATCCTTCTCTTTCAGCGTAATTTTAACGGTGTATTCGTCGGGCGCCTCTACTTTTTCAATGCCCGCCACATGCGCCGCCGTATTGGATTTCAAATTCATTACACGCTGGATTGACCACACGACGTCTTTGCTTGTAAGCGGGTTGCCGCTGGCAAATTTGACGTCTTCCCGGATCGGGAACGTATAAACCGTACCGGTTTCATCCAACGACCAGTCCTCGGTAGCCAGGGAAGGCTGCGGATTTTCAATATCGTCGCCTTCAATGCGGAAGAGCATATCGTACGTAGCATAGGTAATCATGTTCGCGTACACCTCATATGCCCTGCCGGGATCCAACGTGGTCAAATCGGTAGCCGCGCCGACAATGACGGTCTTCGAGGCGCTGCCGCCCGACGACCCTCCTGAATTGTTGGCGCAGCCCGCTGCGACGCTGGTTAACAGCACACAGCACATCATAGCGCACACGATGCGAAATACGAAATTTTTCTTCATTCGTTATCCTCCTCTGTCTGATGGTTGTATAAATGGCAGGCCACAAAATGCCCTGCTTCTTCCTCTTTTAACTCGGGCCGGTATTGCCGGCAGATATCCATAGCATGGGGACACCGAGTGTGAAACGGGCAGCCGGGCGGCACAGCCGAAGGGCTGGGCAAATCCCCTTTTAATAAGGTCCGTTCGGTACCGCTTCCTTCTACGGCCGGAATCGCTGAAATAAGGGCGTTGGTATACGGGTGCAGCGCGTGGCCATAGATTCGGCCTGCGGGAGCAATTTCTACCAACCGGCCCAGATACATAACCCCTATCCTCTGGCAACAGTGTTTGACAACGCTTAAATTATGGGAAATAAACAGATATGTCAATCCCAATTTCTGCTGCAAATCCTGCAGTAAGTTGATCACCTGAGCCTGGATGGATACATCCAAAGCCGATACCGGTTCGTCACAAACAATTAGTTGCGGGCGGAGTGCCAACGCGCGGGCAATGCCTACCCTCTGTTTTTGTCCTCCCGACATTTCGTGCGGATACCGTTTCAAATAATTCCGGGAAAGCCCTACCATATCGCAAAGCTCCCGCACTTTGTCTGCGCGTTCGTTTTTGTCGTAAAGACGATGGATTTTATACGGTTCCGCCATAATGTCTTCAATCCTACGGCGCGGGTTCAGGCAGGAAGAGGGATCCTGAAAAATCATCTGCGCCCGGCAGCGAAACCGCTTTAACGCTTTTCCTTTAATATGGGATATATCTTCCCCGTTAAACAAAACCTGCCCGCCGGTCAGAGGCGTCAAACGCAGGAAGGTTTTGCCCAGCGTGCTTTTGCCGCAGCCGCTCTCGCCAACCAAGCCGAAGGTTTCCCCACGGCGTATGGCAAAGGATACCCCATCTACCGCTTTGACCAGCGCTTTTCTTCCCCGGCTCTTTTTTACCTGGAAATACTGCCGCACGTCCACCGCTTCCACCAATACCTCCGGATCGGGTTTTTCCGGGGGAACCGGCTCTTCCTCCCCGCGTACGGGCGTTATAATAGTTTCCTCTTCTTCGCTCAGATTGGCATATACACCGGCGTCTATCCGGGCTTCTCGCTCCAGCTGCTGTTCGGGTTGTTTCTCCTGTTCGTGATTCATGATATTGGCCACGCCTTTCTTGTTGATGCCTGCCGATAGCATATTGGCAGGCAAACGGGGTCAGGGTTGCACAGGGGGATTGTCGTAAACATCCTCCGAAGTCAGCCCGGCCTCTTCCATTACTTTAAAGCAACGCACGCACCGGCCTCCGCCTAACTCAATAAGCGGCGGCGCATTCTGCCGGCAGCGCTCCATGGCATACGGGCAACGCGGATGGAAATGGCACCCGCGGGGCATCTCGTTGACGTCGGGAACCATCCCTTCAATGGCCTCCAGACGCTTTACATCCTCGCTGATCTTGGGCAACGCCCGGATTAGCCCTTGTGTATAAGGGTGCATTGGAGTGGAAAACAGCTCTTTCACCGGAGCGCTTTCGACCACCTGGCCGGTATAGAAGATCAAAACCCGGTCGCAGAAATCCGCCACAATTCCCAAATCGTGCGTTATCATAATAATGCTCATAGACTGCCGCTGCTTGATATCCTTCATCAGCTCCAGGATCTGTGCCTGGATGGTAACATCCAACGCAGTCGTTGGTTCGTCTGCAATCAATAGCTGTGGGTTACAGGCCAATGCCATGGCAATCATAACCCGCTGGCGCATACCACCCGACATTTGATGCGGGTATTCGTGGAACCGTTGTTCAGGATCCGGTATTCCGCACAGCCGCAACAAATCGACAGCCTTTTTTTTCGCTTCCTGTTTATGGAGATGTTGATGCAGGAACATGGGTTCCATAATCTGTTTCCCACAAGTCTGTATCGGGTTCAACGACGTCATAGGTTCCTGAAAAATCATGGACAGCTTATTGCCGCGTATATCCTGCAGCTTGCGGGCGGGCATCGCCAGTAGATCTTCTCCATTGAGCATAATCCGGCCGGATACCTGAGCCGTATTGGCGGGAAGCAGCCCCATAATGGCCAAAGAGGTAACGCTCTTGCCGCTACCGCTTTCCCCCACAATCCCCAGTGTTTCTCCTTTTGAGAGAGAAAAACTCAGGCCGTCGATTACACGGACGGATTCTTCCCCGTTGGTAAACCCTACCGATAACTGTTCTACCTGCAGCAGTTGTTCCATCTTCTCAACCCGATTCTTTCTGATTTTACACATCACTGTGTTAAATCGAATTTGCCAGGCCCCCCCTTCCCGGCGGATTGCTCCGACCGGTATACAGCGCATTCCCCGCTGTCTATCTTTTAAGGAACCGACATGCAATAATGCATATTATAGCACATTTCCTTTTACAAGGCAAACTTTTCAGGAGATTTTTCAACATTTTCCTGAACAAAAATACGTCCGGCTATGCATATTTCTGCTTCAACGGCGTTATATCATGGAATGATAAAGGAGTAGGTACCATATCCGGTTCGAATAAACATCCCAAAAAACTTCAAAATTGGCAAGGCCGGTCCTGTGTATTATCAAAACCACCCGTTAAACGGGTGGTTGAACAGACCCTATAAGGGCCTATCTCCTGTGGTAGCCCCCTAAAGGGGG
>CAMMKL010000202.1 GCA_946497265.1 uncultured Clostridia bacterium
GCCCGCATAGTCGAATTCGGCGGCCTGCCCGATCACAATGGGGCCGGAGCCGATTACCAGTACTTTTTTAATCTCACTGTTCAGCGGCATGCTTGTTTCCTTCTTTCATCATAGTAATAAATTTATCAAACAGAAACGAGGTGTCGTGCGGGCCGGCGGCGGCCTCCGGATGGAACTGCACGGTAAAAGCGGGGGCGTTGAGATAATCGACCCCTTCGCAGGTGCCGTCGTTGGTGTTTATAAAGCTCACTTTGGCATGGGGAGGCAGGCTTTCCGAAAGCACGGCATAGCCGTGGTTCTGGCTGGTGATATAGACCCGGTTGTGGATGAGATCGCTAACCGGCTGGTTTAAGCCGCGGTGGCCGTATTTCAGCTTGGCGGTCTGCCCGCCCTGGGAAAGCGCCAGGAGCTGATGGCCGAGGCAGACGCCAAATAGCGGGATTCCGGAAGGATACAGTTGTTTTAGCTCCTGGATGATGGACGGATTATCCGCGGGATTCCCAGGCCCGTTGGAAAGCATGACGCCGTCGGGCCGATGGGAAAGAATCTGGCGGGCGGTCGCGCTGCTCGGAACCCGAATCACCGTACACCCGCGCTTTAAGAGCTCCCGTTCCATATTTGCCTTTGCGCCGAAATCCCAGAGCACCACACGGTAGCGTTCCGATTCCACCCGGTGGACGGAAACCTCTTTGCAGCTTACCGCTTCCACCGCTTGTTCAATCCGGTAGGAGCGTATACGCTCCAGGATTTGCGGCAAATGCTCCAGGGAGGAAACAATGGCCCCGTTCATCACGCCGCGCTCCCGGATGATTTTAGTCAACTCCCGCGTATCGACCCCGGAAAGACCGACGATGCCCTGTTCTTGAAAAAAGGTGTCGAGAGTACCCTCGCAGCGATAGTTGGAGGGATTCTGACACCATTCGCGGACAATATATGCTTTTACCTGACAGGCGGCGCTTTCAAAATCCTGTGGGATCACGCCGTAATTGCCGATCAGGGGAAAGGTTTGCACGACAATCTGCCCATGATAGCTGGGATCGGTCAAGGTCTCTAAATAACCGGTCATACCGGTGGAAAAGACAATTTCCCCGATGATATCTCCCTCGGCCCCAAAGCCGATTCCCCCCATAATCTGCCCGTTTTCCAATACCAGGTAACGTTTGTATTCCATTTTGTGATTCCCCCTGATTCTGATTTATATTAAGTTCCCGATTCAAAGGATCGAAGGATCTCTTCGGCGACTTCCCTCCGGGTGATCCGGCGATCCATCGCGCTTTTTTCAATATAGCGGTGCGCCTGCGGCTCGGTCATGTCCTGATATTGAATCAGCATACATTTGGCCCGGTCCACTAAGCGGATTTCTTCAATTTTATTTTGCAGGCGCAGGTTTTCGCTGCGCAGCCCCAACATACGGTTGTGCGCGGCAACCGTCATCTTCAAAGATTGATGAAATAACGTACGGGTGGTAGGCATAGCGACCACACATACCCCATAGGGTTCCATTTTTTCCGAAACACTATCGGCGAGCTCGTTTTTCACCATCAAAAGAATGCCGGATGCGGTGGTCTCTGAGATATGCCCGGCCAGTTCAGCGCCGAATTCGTCGCGTAGGGGAGCGTGGATCAATACCAGATCAAAATCGTTATCAATCATCATTCGGCGCGCTTCGCTCCCGCTGGATGCAAAGGTAATTTTAGAAATGTCGCCCATCTGTTGTAAAAGGGGCATCAGAAACTCCTTTGCCTTAGGATTTCCGGCAACAATAAATACTTCCAAAATCGACCGCCTCTTTTCTTCCCAATCGTCATAGCCTTGATACGTTCAGAAGCTTCTCTTTTTTGAGGTTGGCTGCCGTTACAGATTTAAAAAGTACAGTTCCCGTTCCACTGCGGTACGGTTTTTGGCGGAGCTTACCTGCTTCCATTCAAGTTCTTTTGCCCTAAAATATCTTTCAGTCAGGCGTTCCGGGAGAGAACGTTTAATAAATGTACTGTGTTTTGCAGATTCGATTGCCTCGCCCAGGTTTGCGGGAAGCTGGGGGAGCCCGTCGGGATCGGCTGAGTGATAGTCGTTTAGCTTTGCGTGGGTGGGCTCCGATAAGGGAAGTGATTGCTCAATCCCTTCCAATCCTGCGCGGATTAAAAGGGCAAAGGCGAGATAGGGATTACAGGAAGGATCGGGAGAACGGAGCTCCATCCTTCCGCGTTGCGCCGGAGCGGCGGGGATGCGGATCAATTGGGAACGGTTCTGCCGCGACCAACTGATATAGCGCGGAACCTCAAAGCTGCCGAAGCGGGAGTAGGAGTTGGTAAGCGGGTTAAAAAATGCGGTGCATTCGCGCGTCCGGTTCAGCACGCCGGCGATAAAGCTTTCGGCCTGCGGGCAATGTTCGTCCGTGCCAACCCGGAAGATATTGCGGCCGTCTTTGCTCAGGGAAATGTTCACATGCAGGCCGCTTCCGCTGCGGTCGGCAAAGGGCTTCGGCAGAAAGGAAGCGTACAACCCGTTGCGTTCGGCGATCACTTTCACCACCGACTTAAAGGTCACCAGGTTATCCGCCGCCGTTAAAGCATCGCTGTAGCGAAAATCCACCTCGTTTTGTCCAGGGCCTTCCTCATGGTGGGAACTCTCCGGCTGAATGCCCATTTGTTCCAATGTCAGGCAGATTTCCCTGCGTACGTTTTCCCCTTTATCCGCCGGAGCAATGTCGCAATAGCTTCCGTGGTCGAAGGGCGTGTCGGTAGGGGTTCCCGCCTCGTCGGTCAGGAACAGGTAAAACTCGCATTCTGCGCCAATTTTACAGACATAGCCTTTTTCGGCGCATTCCTGAACCGCCGCTTTCAAAATCGCGCGGCCGTCGCCTTCAAAGGGGACGCCGTCCGGCCGCCTGATGTCGCAAAAAAAGCGTACGACGCGGCCCTGTGCCGGGCGCCAGGGTAGGAAAGAGAGGGTTCCGGCATCCGGTATCAAAAACAGGTCGGATTCCTCCAGATTTAAAAATCCCTGCACAGCTGCGGCGTCGATGGTGATGCCGTGTTCAAAGGCGCGTTCCAATTCATTGGGCATAATGGAGATGTTTTTCTGCGCTCCAAAAACATCGCAAAACGACAGGCGGATAAATTTTACATCGTTCTCCCGCACAAACTGCAAAACCTCTTCGACGGTATTGTTCATAGTAAACCCTCCTTGGTTAATTCGGCGTGTACATCTGGCGATAGGGGCTTTTGGAATTTGGACACAAAACAAAGAAGTGATCCCGGCGGAGCGATCCATAATCCAGATCAAACTCTTTACAGAATTCTTCCAATACCGGGATGATTTCGTAAAGATCTTGCTTCGTAGCCTCTTGGGCGATGATTTGTGGAGGCAGGGAGGGGAGTTCCCGGCAGCGCAGATAGATTTTCCCCCCATGCATTCCGGTTCCGCAAAAATTCGCTACCGGGGGCCGGCCGTCTCCGTCCAGGCCCAGTACGATGATCGAGCCGCCGGCCTGGTACTCGCCCAAAAAGCTCCCGGCGCTGCCCCCTACCACGAGGACAGGGGATTTATCCCGATATGCCTTCATATGGATACCGGCGCGATAACCGATGTTGCCGCGCACAAAAATTTTTCCGCCGCGCATGGCGTATCCGGTGCCGTCGCCTGCGTTTCCATGAATGCAAATGGTGCCATTGTCCATGGTATCCCCAGTAGCTTCCTGCACATTGCCGTAAACGGTAATACGCCCGCCGCACAGATAAGCACCCAGAGCATTGCCGGGAGTGCCGTATATGGTGATGTCCTTTTCTTTTTGGCCGTTGGCAATGTATCTCTGTCCATTACAATGCTTTATGATGATGTTCGGTTCGGGGGAGCAACCGATTTGCCTGTTCAGTTCCTGATAATTGAGATCCATTGCATCGATTATCATACGCTACGCCTCCTTTAACAACAGATATTGTTCCCGTTCTGCGCCCACTGAGACATAACGGATGGGGCAATCAACCAATTTTTCAAGATATGCTATATAGGACGCGGCCTGTACAGGAAGCTCGGCTTTGGTACGGCAGCCCGAAATATCGCAGTCCCAGCCTTCTACATATTCGATTACCGGCTCGGCGCGGTCCAAAGCGGCGCCAAAGGGGAATTTGGTAGTAAGCTTGCCGTCAATCCGGTAGGCGGTGCAGACAGGGATTTTCTTCATCCCCGAAAGCACGTCCAACTTGGTAAGGGCAAGCTCGTCGGCGCCCTGTATACGTACGCCATAGCG
>CAMMKL010000203.1 GCA_946497265.1 uncultured Clostridia bacterium
AATCGCTGTGGTTGGAGTCGTGGCCTTCGCCGCCGTAGCCCTTCATCAGGATCTTCTGGCCGAGGCCGTCAGTGCTCAGGAACACCTTCTTGGTGTTATCCAGTGCCGTCAGGAACGGATAAGCGGACAGGGAAGCGAAGTTTTGGGTAATACGCAGGCTGACTTGGTCCGCGACCTCTTCCCAGCCCTGCGGGTTGTCCATGATCTCGCGGATGGCGATCGCGCCGTCCTGCCAGTTGATCTCGCCGTTGGCGTTCGCGTCACCGGTGATGATCACCTTGGTGCTGGGCATGACGGTATTCTGGGTGTCCATCGCAGGATCCTGAATGACCCAGCGGGAGGAACCCAGACCCATCGCCGCATAGCTCTCTTCCCCTTCGGTTACGGTATAGGAAGAAGCCGTAATACGGCGATGACTATTGTTTTCGGAATTGCTGTAAACAGCGGCGCTCATTTCGTCGTTGGAAACAAACGCATACAGCCAGTCGGTCTCGCTCTCAGTGGCCGTGTAATTCGCATCTATTACAGTGTTGGTATCGCCATAGGTGGTGGTGGCTTCGCTCATACGGGCGCCTTCAAATTCCGCCACGGCGCCGCCCTTGTTGTTGACGGAAACCAGGCTCCACTCCGGGATAACCAAGTAATTGATGTTGTCTGCGCCGTTATTTTCGATTTCGGTGATGTCAAAGCTCAGGATGTTTCCTTCTACCTTGAGCTTCGCAGTGATCATCGAATCAATATCGGCTACCTTAATGTGCATTTTATACTCTGCTTCGCTGTCGCTCACCTTGGTAAAGGTTACATCGGAAGGATTCACAGAGTACGGCAGGTAATCGTTAATCATCAAGGCATTGATGGGATTTAGGCGACCGTCTACCACACGGCCGTCCGCCATGGCATAGCTCTTCACACGGGGGAAATATTCGTCGATCGACACGGTCATTTGATCGGAAGCAATGGTGTTGATCTGTTCTGTGGTGGGCTTATCCGGCGTCATGTTCAATACACTGAAGTTACTGAACTCAATCGAGCCGTTACCAGCCGCTACAAATCCGGCATAGCCGGGTTCGCCGGGCTCTAAATAGGTGTCGCCCCATGCGGTGAAATCTTGGCTGACGACCTTTACATCATCAATCCAAAGATTAATCATGTCGCCCTTCAGGCTCACACGCATTTCATGCTCTACCGTCAAGTCCAGATCATGCGCATAAGAAAGGGTATAGACAGTGGAATGATCAAACGCATATGTCCACTGAAGGTACCACTTTTTATCAGCCAAATTGTAGTTTAGGGAAATATAGCGGTCTTCATCGGCACGCAGTGCAATACCATATTGCCCGCTTTCCGCAGTAATTTTAAACGTTGTAGTCAGCAGACTATTGGTAAGCAAAGGGGATGCCGTATCTTTATAGACGGCAAGGCTCGCTTTGCTCTGCTCGGCCGCCAGCTTCAGGGTTCCATCTGCAGCGGAGAGCTCTACGCCTTCTACGTTGTTGCCCCAAGGCACAATGGAATCAATGTTGGAAAAATCATTGACATACTCGTTCGTGTTCTCTTCTTCCGCAGCAACGGCGCTTGTCGTAGGCAGAACGCCGGCAAACTGCGTAAAGACCAGCGCTAACGTTAATACCAGCGCTAAAAGAGAACGATTCTTTTTCTTCACGTTTTACTTCCTCCTTTGGTATTTTTTCCTGACTGGAACTCAAACAAACACACTCCGAACCTTTTCAAAATGGCCTCCCTTCCCATTTTTGTTTATGTGAACCCAGGAATGCACAACCCATTCCAGGGTAACCACCAAGATGCCGTTGTATGTACGCAAGTTTTCCATCTGTGTTTACAAGACGTTTACATTTGTAATTAAGAATAGTACAAAAAAAGAAAATAGTCAATACAAAACAAAAAATTTTATTCCATATTTATGTCATTTTTTATTCCTCTTGTAATAAGCTTTCTTCCGAACTTATGCTGCTTTCCTCCCGGCTTACATCCGTATGCTCTACCTGGGAAGAAGCGTCCTGGCTTACCCCGCTTTCCTCCGATTGCGAGGAAGAGGCCTCCTCGCTGCCGCCCACGCTTTCTGAGCTCTGCCCTTCTCCCGGGTTTTCCATGCCGGATGAAGCACTCGCATCCGAGGAATCGGTTACATCCGATGGCGCTTGTGAATCGGGGTTCTCCGGAACGCTTTCTTCCGGCGGGATCTGGCTGGATTGGCCCGTTCCCTCGTCCGGGTTGGGATCGGTATCCGGCTTTGCCGGTTGTTCTTCCCCAGATACCACCGGCACGTCCGTTGTCGGTGGAACGCCGCCCCCTTCCTCCTCTTCCGTCAGGGAGGTGCCGCCCGCACTTTGGCCTTGATTAAACCCAATTAACCGGTCGGTGGACTCTGTGTTCTGATATGGGGATAATATACCGGGCGGCAAGGGCTTGCTCATTTCCATAGCACTCCCGCTCATCACCCTATGCGTGGCCCCCGGTTGCGGAAGGGTTACCAGCCTGCCCTGTGTACCCAGCAAGGAAGGCATCGCGTTTAGAAGTTGCCGTCCTACCGCCTCCCTGTTTGCCAAATCGCCTGAGCCGGATACCGAGCCGACGGGTTCGGGGACTTTGGCAGGTATGGTGTACGGCATATGGCCGCCGTTAAACCACAGTGCCCCGGCCGCCGTAACCGCCAGCGCGCAAAGGCAACTGATAATCGTTCCACGCCTAGATATCATTCACACAGCCTCCTTTTCCATACTATTTTTAGATATTTAATCGGTATTCAATTAGATTATATCACCCTTTTTATGAAATGTCACCTGTTAATAGGTATTTTTTTCCTGTAACACTATGGTATTTTAGGAACCATTTTGAGATATTTTGACGAATTTAATCCGCCCTCCTCCCTAGAAAAACAGCGCCCCGAATATCGGCGGCGCTGTCCCTGCATCAGAAAGATCCCTTTCATTTCAAATATCCTCTTGGCGTTCCCCGCCCGATTCCGGAACCAATACGTTTACCCCGGCTTCGGTATAACGTTCCATCACCTCACGGCTTAGCCCGGAATCCGTCAAAATACAGTCAATACGCATCAAATCACACACTTTCAAAAGGGAAACAATATCAAAGCGGCTATGATTGCAGACAACAATCACCTTCTGTGCGACATCAATCATCTGCTTTTTAGCTCCTACCTCGCCAAACCCCACATCAGTAATCCCAGAATTTAACGAAATGCCGCTGGCGCTGATAAAGCAGGTATTCACATGGTATTGACGGATATGGCTGTTGCAGGTATCTCCCACCAGGGACCGCTCGGAGTGGTGCAGGATGCCGCCGGTCAAAATGACCGTAAAGTTCTCTGCATCGGTCAGCTCGCTTGCAATATCCAGAGAATTGGTCAGGATGGTAAGCCGGTGAAACCTTTGCTTAAGCAGCCTCGCAATTTCCAGATTAGTGGTGCTTACATCCAACGCCACCGAGCTTTCTTCCTCCACAAAGCGGCACGCCAACTCCGCAATCTCCAATTTGTTCTTTTGATACAGCCGCGTGCGGTCCTGAAAACGGAATTCGTGCGTATCGATGATATCCTGAATCGCACCCCCATGCACCCTTCTCAAAACGCCCTCTTTTTCCAGATACTCCAGGTCGCGCCGGACTGTCTCTGTAGAAACACCAAACAGTTCGGTCAAAACGGTTACGCGCACAGAGCCGTCTTTTTTCAGCAATTCCTTTATTTTACGGTATCGGTCTTCTGCTAACACAGGTCATCCCACCTTGACTTATTGTTTTCTTTGATTATACCGCATCTCCTTCATAATAACAATAAAAACACCACAAATATACACAAAAATTAAATTCATATCCCCAGTCGAGTTCAATGTTGAGTGCCCAGGCTTTCATAATCCTGTTGCTGTTAGGTGAAATATTGCATTTTTACACCGATAGGCACCGCAATCCTTTGGATAAACCCATTTAAGCCGCAATCTTTCTCACACACTGTTCTTACGTGTCAGCTTGCAAGGCTATCCCCGACATCAGCCCGCCGGGAAAAATTAAAAAAGGAACCGGATGACGCTATCGCCATACCGGTTCCCTTTTGTCCTAGATATACATTATTTTTTACATGGGAGAAAGGCTCTTTTGTTGCGATTATGAACGGTTGCGTTTTCTCATCAACAACCACAAACCAGAGGCCGTCAAAGCCATCACGGAAAGGGCAATTGCCGGGACGCTGTCTCCCGTGGTGGGAGTATCGC
>CAMMKL010000204.1 GCA_946497265.1 uncultured Clostridia bacterium
TTTCAACGCACATTCTTTCATCTATATCGATAAAAGCGAGCTTAAGGACGGAAATATATCCCCTCATAAGGTGACGTTTTAACGTATTATCCCATTTATAACATCATTATGAGCTCAATGATCTGTCTTTTGGTGTAAATCTTTGATAGAACAAAAGATACTTCATTGGGCTCTTTTTTGTTTTTATTTTGAACATCCAAGTCTGCTTTTTATCGGTTTTATTGTTGACTTTTGGAAATCATTCATGTAGTATAAAACTAGATAAAATATCTAAAAAGATATTTTTTTAATTGAAATTTATATCTGTTCTGTTCTTAAAACAGCAAATTCCTTTCTTCTGTCACAACTTTTAGTATGGTATCATTCTGCATCCGCTATGGATGCGGCAATCAGCCGGGTTTCCATAGTTACTTTATACTTCTAAAGAAATGGGGCGGCTTTTTATGAAGATCAAACAGCTTATAACCACATCTATCCTTTTGAGTTTTATCCTAAGCTTATGCGGATGTCGGATTAATTCCGCCAATTTTGATCCTTATACGGAAGATTTCCTGTTTGAATACGATCATCAGCAAAATTTAAATACAAGCCTAGCCGGTTTTCAACTCGGCATCGCACAATCCGAAAAGGGATATTACTTCGCCAATGATTGCTATCTGTATTATACGGATAAGGAAGAAATGAAGCCTGTCGTTGTCTGCAACAAACCCAACTGCCTTCATAATATGGAGACCGATCCGGCGAAAAAGGCAGAATGCAACGCATATGTCGAAGAAGGAATTTATAATTTAATGTACTATGACCAGCACCTCTATTTTATTGCTACCGTTCGTCCGGAACCGCAAAAGGTGGTTTATTACTTGCGAAAGCTGGCGCTGGACGGCACTTTTATCGAGGACGTCTATCAATTCCCCGCATGGCCGGCTTCTTTGATTATGCACAGAGGATATATTTATTACTCCTATGGAGACTATGACCCCCAGGAGATGGGCGGCGTATACACCTCCTTCCGTCTTGCCCGGGCATCTTTATCCGATAAAAAGGAAGAGGTGCTGTACACCAACGAATCTCTTAGCCCCTATGTTAACACGATTATGGCCGCTGGAAAATATGTATATTTCGACAGCACTGGATATACGGTTACCGGAGATCAATTTGACCCAACTACCGGAGACGGCATGGTATCCGAATATTATTGCTTTGATACGAAAACAAAATCTTTAACAGAGATGGACGGAATGGAAGGCGCTAATCCCAGTATCCCTGTCATTACGGCGGATTCCCTGATCCGGCGCTTTTGGTTTTTTAACTATGAAGATGAACGCAACCGGGTCCTGTACCGGTCCAATTTAGAGGGCCAAGGGCTGGAAGAGGTTTTTACCGTAGATCCGACTACCTTCCATCTATTTTGGGACGGCACCTATTTCTATGTGGATAACTGGCCCATGATCGTAAACGCCCAAAAAGAAAATATTACGCGGACCATACAAGTGTATACCTCCGATTTTGAACCGGTCACTTCCTTTGATTTTACCAATGTGGACGGCGAGGATTTGTCTCAGACCATGACTTCCTCCTTTAAAATGTCAGATGATATTATTTTCACGGTTGAACGCGGTTCCAACTACCCTGCCGATTCTTTTTATTACATAGACAAACGTGAAATCGCCAGCGGAAAGGTGTCCGCTCACAAGGTCACGTTTTAAAAGCCTGCAAATTCGGATGGAAGGGGAATGTGCCCAATGAAGATGTTTGGTTACGAGTTGCTGAAACTTACAAAACAAAAGACGATTTGGGCACTTTTGCTTGCCTTCCTTGTTGTAACCGCCTATTTATATGGGACCGGCGAGCAAAAAAACGCTTATCTTTTCGAAAGCAGATCCGTCTATGACCAACTGGAAGCGCAATACCGGGATGTTCCCGCGGACCAGGCAATCGAGGATCTCAGCCGAAAAAAAGACGCGTGCAACGTGCGGCTGAGCCTTTTACACCTACAGGACAGCTCCGACGAAGAAGCGGATTCCATGACGTTGGAATGGCTTTGGGAGGAATATCCCGAGCTGATGGAGGAATTTTCGGGTCAGACGGAAACACTCGGCGAAGAAGAATTGTCCCGCTTAAATACAGCCTATACCGAGTTGCTCGAGCAGTTTACCTACATCCAAAGCTATCCCGCCCTCCTGCAAGGAATGGAAGAAAATGCAGAGAAAATGCTGCAAGTCTCCATTTTCCATGAAGAAGGGAGCTTCTCCTATCACAACATTCTCAAGACGCCCACCGACTTTGCTTCCCTTCAGGGCATCCAGCTGAAGCCGGGCCTGTCGGAAGGGATTACGTCCGCGACCAGCTTTTTCCCGGCGGATCTTTTTCTGCTGGTATTGGTCTTTTTCCTTTGTATTTTCCTCTTTGTCCGGGAACAGGAGAAGGGGCTCTACCTGCTCATGAAGCCTTCCCGGAATGGACGGGGACCGGTTATCGCGGCAAAGCTCAGTGTGCTGTTTTCGCTGACCCTTTTATTTACGCTGCTGTTCTACGGGCTGTTGCTTTTAATGGGAGAAGGGCTCTACGGCTTAGGCGACCTTCGCAGGCCAATCCAGTCTATGAGTGAGTTTTCCGACTGCAACTGGGGTATCTCGGTGTTCCAATACCTTCTTTTGACGGTGGCCATTAAATTCGGCGTTTTGTCGGTGGCCGGCGCGGTATTTACTTTGCTGTTTTCCCTGCTGAAGAACTCCGTGCCGGTTTATGTATCCTGTGTTGGAAGCATGGCCCTCTTTTTTCTCGCATATCAATGGATTCCTTCTTCCTTCCAGCTCAACCATTTTAAATATTTAAATCCATTTGCCATTTTGGACACCTACACGCTTTTTAGCCGTTACCAAAACCTCAACTTTTTTAACCAGCCTGTTTCGGTAAAAGCAGCGGGATTGTTTTTCTTATTGTTTTTATTTCTCGCCTCGATCCTTATTTCCTGCGTCATCTTTATCCGCCAGCGTCAGCTTGCGTCAAAAAGCCGGCTTGCACGACTACTGGAGCGAATCAGCACGCTGTGGCGAAAGCGAAACAAAAGCGCGCACCTCATCCCTGAGGAAGGCTACAAAATTATGATCCAAGGAAAAGCGGCGCTTTTGCTGGCTGCCTCCGTTTTACTCGGGAGTTATACCTTATCTCAAGGAATCCCCGTTTATAACGACCAGGGGACCGCAACCTATCACAGCTATATGAATACCATGTCCGGTGAATGGACGCCGGAAAAACAGTCCTTTTACGAGCAGGAAAAGCGCTCTTTCCAACAAATAATGGAACAAATAGCGGCGTTGCAAGAACAGTATGAGACGGGTGAGATCACGGCGCAGCAGCGATATGAGCAGCAAATGTACCTGCAAAGCACGTCGGAAGGAAAGCGCAAGGGGTTTGAACGGCTCGAAGAGGATTACACCTATTTACAAAAGCTGAAAGCTGAAAAGGGCATAGACGGATATTTTGTGGACCAAATCGCCGGCAGCGCTT
This sequence comes from uncultured Clostridia bacterium, assembly GCA_946497265.1. Lineage (GTDB taxonomy): Bacteria > Bacillota > Clostridia > Oscillospirales > Acutalibacteraceae > CAMMKL01. The sequence continues at coordinate 3,511 of CAMMKL010000204.1, forward strand.
ACTTTGACGATACCGGCCGGGAGCTGCAAAACGGGATGATCCTCCTGCTTTTCGCGATTCTTTGCCTGGGGAATCTTTTTTCAATGGATTACCGCAATCGGATGGACCGTCTGCTCCGCTGTACCAAACAGGGACAGATTACCCTGGTTGCAACAAAATTTCTATGGGGGATTGTAATCGTTTGCATTTTATATGCAGCCGTTGCAGTTCCAGAATGGATCAATCTTCACAATGCCTATGGAGATTTGGAATGGAAAGCACCCTTGCAAAGCCTCTCCATTTTCTATGATACCGCTCTTTCCATTCCCATCGGTCCATACGTTCTTCTCTCTCATCTGATAAAATTCCTTGGAATATGCAGCGCAGCGTCCCTGATTCTTTTCTTCTCCGTGTGTACCAAAAATTATTTCTTGACCATAGGCATATCTTCAGGAATCCTTCTGCTCCCGTTATTTTTACAGATGCAGGGAATGGATCTCCGGTTCTACTCCTATAACAATTTATTCTTACTGCATAATACAAGCGCGACGCAGAATGGAGTACTGTATACTTACATCCATCTGGCGATCCTGCTGCTGACGATGGGATTGGCTCTTTTCGCCGTAATTCGCTTATACTGCGGGCATGGAAGGATTCGGATAAAAGAAAAAAGGGAGGAGTCTAAATGACGCTGGAGATAGAGAAGGTAAGCAAGAGCTATGAGCGAGGGAAAAAGCAGG
>CAMMKL010000205.1 GCA_946497265.1 uncultured Clostridia bacterium
ACCTGGTTGAGCTTTGCCCCTACCGACTGACCACACCGGGAACGGGAAGGGAAATCGGCGCGACGCTGCACCAAAACCGAGAGCTGTTTATGGGCGCTTTTCACGCGCCCCATGTGACCGGGGAGGCGCTCAAAACGGCAGTATTCACCTCGGCGCTGTATGAGACCTTCGGTTATGAGGTGACTCCCCGTTTCTATGAGCCGCGCGCCGACATCATTCAGGTGGTAAAGCTTGGCAACCCGGAAAGCCTGATCGCTTTTTGCCAAGGCGTGCAGAAGGGCGCGCCGGTGGATTCGTTTGTTTTGCCGGAACCCTGGGATATGCCCGGTTACGACAGCCAGGTGATCATGGCTGCGGGAGCGTTTACGCTGGGGGCCTCCATTGAGCTTTCAGCAGATGCCCCTCTGCGGGAACCGTATGCCGCCTGGATGCAAGGGGCGCTGAATTTCCACAGCGGCAAGCTGGGAGCTATGCTGGCGGCCCAGTCAATGCTCGAAAAAGGGGAGCTTCGTTAAAGCCGGGTATGCATAGCAATCCGCAAGGTTTCGCCCTTTTAAAAAGGCGGGGTACACATGGGTTCCCATGGGCGGGGTTCGCCAAAATTATTCTTCTGTTTTCCCTGTGTGGTGTTTATAATAATTGAAAAGCCGCCCCTCCGGTGCTGGAAAAACACGGTGGGGCGGCCTCTTTGTGTTATTTACACTTGCGTTCGGTTAGCGGCCGGGCATCTCGGCCGAAAAATAGATGGTATATCCGTTAGCGGAAACAACGAGCGTTCCTTCCTGCTCGGCGTCCATATACTTCGTAACACTGCGCACCGCATGCCCTTTCGTATTGTCATCAAATGTAATTTCGTAAATGGTAGTCTGCGGATTTTCTCGTTCCATCTGTTTACAGACGCCTCTCCATATTGACCCGCCGTCGTGATCGCACAGCGTTATTTCGGTTCCGCTCAGATTGCACGTCATATTCATGATGTCGGCATCCGGATAAGTTTCCTGCATGGAAGGAGAGCCAACCCAATAGGTCCGGCCATTTGAATTTTCTTGAATGGAGGTCATTTTCCAATGTAAATCCCCCATTGCCGGCGTTTCTTCTGCGCCGCATCCCAAAAGGCAAAGGAAAACAATTATGATTAGGATCGGTAATAGAAACTTTTTCATCTTAATCTCCTTTCCAGTCCCGCCTGTTTTTTGATTGTTATTATAACAGGTAAAGCGGCGAGGCGTCTATGGATTTTTACTTTCCAGCTTCTGATTGTGTTATACGAATAAGTCAAAAAGGTCTATTTTCAAATAAAGAAATGTATGATATAATAAATATAAGATAAAAAGGAATGCTTAATAATAGGAGGGCTTTGCAAATGCGTCGGCTCAATCCAGAGGACGTTTCTGAACTCCTGGTATGGGAAAAAGAGCAGCTTCACAAGGCTTGCAACGTCATCAAGGAAATGCGGCTTTTATTTGAAATGCTTGACCTATCCTGTGTGATAGTGCTGGAAAGAAAAGTAAATGGCGAGACGTGCCGGCTTCGTGAGGGGGATCGGCCACCGGAGGGTTTTACGGAGTTTATCCATGTTGCACCGACCCAGGAGGGGTATCTGTTGGAGAGGGAAGAAGGGGAATTTCCCATAGTATCTTGGGAAATTGCCCGTTTGCAAAAGAGTTTTTGGCGAAAAGGGAAATTCCGCCTGTTTGAAAAAATGCCGGAAGAAATATGGGATATGCTGCACAAAGAATTGGGGTACATTTTGGCGGATCCTTCGGCCTATCGCGTTAACTGGCCTGAAACCGACGCTTTTTTGAATAAAGCGGCCATTATTTGTTATCCTTTTGAGGGACAAAAGAAAGAATCCAGCCGCATGGGGGACGTTAAATTGCTTTGATTAAGCTTACGTGGGATTTCAAAATATGACCTTGCCTAGAAGCGGTTTTCTATGTATAATACGAAGAAAAAGATCCTGAATCTAACTTATTGGCATTCAATGTTTTTTAGGTGCAAGGCCGTCCTCCATGACGGGGCGCATGTAGGCAAGGCTGCGGTAATACGCCTGTATCCCCAGGATGAGCAGCTATGCGTACATGCCATATTCAATGCCGACGCTTTTAAACAGATTAGAGGCGGGTCGCATATTTGTATGTAAAACACAGGAATTGTTGAAAAGGAGAGCTTTTATGGGATTTACTGTGGAAACCACCATCCCGGCGTTTACGGTCTTCATGCAGGGGATTTTAAGCTTCTTTTCCCCCTGCGTCCTGCCGCTGGTTCCCCTGTACATTGGTTACCTGGCAGGCGGTACGCAGACGGTTCAAAAAGACGGTTCCATCCGCTACCGCAAGGGGAAAGTGATGCTCAATACCTTGTTTTTTGTCATCGGAGTGAGCTTTGCCTTTTTCCTATTGGGCTTTGGCTTTACGGCGGCCGGCCGCTTTTTCAGCGGCAACCGCGTCTGGTTTGCCCGGATCGGCGGGATTTTGGTTATCTTGTTTGGCTTATATCAGATTGGCCTGTTCGGCAGCTCCCGTTTTCTTACCAAGGAACGCCGCCTTCCGTTCCGGCTGGACCGGCTGGCGATGAACCCACTGGTTGCCCTGATTTTGGGTTTTACCTTTAGTTTCGCCTGGACGCCCTGCGTCGGTCCGGCGCTTGCCAGCGTGTTGCTTATGGCTTCTTCGGCTGTTTCCTCGGCGGCGGGGTTTGGATTGATCGGGGTTTACACCCTCGGATTTGTCCTGCCTTTTTTGCTGGTGGGCCTATTTACCAGCACCCTGTTGGATTTCTTCAAAAAACATCAAAAAGTGGTGCGGTATACGGTTAAGGTGGGAGGGGCCCTGCTGATTTTAATGGGGGTAATGATGCTTACCGGCTGGATGAACGGCTTGACCGGATATCTTTCCAGTTTTGGAGGTGTACAGAGCTCTGGTTCCTCCGTTTCTTCTACCGTCCCCCCGTCCGAGAGCGCCGCGTCCTCCAGCGTGGAATCAGAAGAGGCGCAGACTTCGGGGCCTTCCGAAGGGCAGGAGGGCCGGGTCACCCCGCCTGCTCCCGATTTTACCTTGACCGACCAGTACGGAAACGAACATAGCCTTTCCGATTACCGTGGAAAGGTAGTGTTCTTGAATTTTTGGGCCACCTGGTGCGGGCCGTGCAGGCAGGAAATGCCGGATATCCAGGCCCTGTATGAACGCTATGGGGCAAACGATGGGGACTTGGTGGTGCTGGGCGTCGCCAATCCAAAAACCGACGAAGCTCCTTACAATCAGGACGTATCTCAGGCAGAGATTGAAAGCTTTCTTTCGGAAAACGGATACCAGTATCCGACTGTAATGGATACTACCGGCCAAATTTTTGCCACCTATGGGGTTACAGCCTTCCCGACCACCTTTATGATCGACCGCGACGGCAATGTGTATGGTTATGCTGCCGGCACGCTGACCGCAGATATGATGGAGAGCATTGTGCGTCAGACGATGGAAGGTACACGCGAATGATCAAAGCAAATAATGATAAGTCTTCCCCTTGGAATCGTTTAGATTCCAGGGGGATTTGTATAAGTAAAACGGGTGGGGAACAGGGGGCGGGAAAATCGGCATATAAACCCGGTTTGATCGGAATGACTTACATCAATATACGGGTGAAAAGGGAAGGGAATGGTTACTAATATTCGCATATTTTTTTAAATTAATATGAGGGGAAACTTTCCAGTTGCCATGCCTTTCAGATCAATTCCAATCGCCCCAAATAATAAAATAGCGAACCAAATTATAAAAATACGAAGAATTCAAGTTGACAGAGAAACAAAAAAATGTTAATTTTGTAATAAATGTTGTACATATCGATGATCGGAGAGGAGGTGAGTCACGCCGTTGAAAAACAGTGCCGGAAGGCTGTAACAACTTAGAAGGAAAATGGAAAAGAAACGCTTAGAAGGAGGCACAGTTTAGTGAAAAAAAGAATGAAGCGGCTTCTCTCGCTGTTTCTGGCAGGTACGTTGACGTTTTCCACCTTGCAGGTGGGAGCCTGGGCCCAGGATATCGACGCATCCAAAACAGTGGAAGTTCTGGCGGGGCGAAATGCCTACGCGCAGGGAGGCAGCGAAGCCGAACGGAACCAGCCGGTTGCCCAGGGGAGCATTATACGTGTGAAGACCGGCCCAAACGGAGAGGCCGGGACCACTACGCGCA
>CAMMKL010000206.1 GCA_946497265.1 uncultured Clostridia bacterium
ATCAAGGTTTCTAAAGGATTTGTAAACAAAAAAACAGGTAGTATTTGACACTACCCTATTAATTCAGGGGGCAATGATTATGGGAATGGGGACGAATGGGGTTATACAAGGTAATTTTCATGAACACCCACATGAGTTTTATCAAATGGCCATCTCCCAATATTCATGGAAATGGCCATTTTGTTAAGGCCTTATTCGGTTGACTCGTCTGCCGCCATTCTTTTGAAAATCAGAATGCCCTTGGAAGATGGCATGATGGAGCAAGAAACGAGCTCAAAACCTTCCTGTTCCATTTTATTGGCTGCATCTTCTATTTTGACAGCCATTTCTTTAGCCTTGGGAGAATATTTGACTACCATCGTTTTATACATTGAGTTCACCTCCTATCCACAAGAAAGTTCCTGAAATGTTCCAAACCGTGTGGAATACTTTTGTACTTATACTTTGAATTGTAACAGGAAGGAAAGCGCTTGGCAACTTACAGTCTCAAAGCATTTTTCGGGCATTCTTCTTTATCATGCAAAAATCGTAGCAGAGCCTGTTCCTGTTCCAGCGGGAAGGTGCGGGGAAGCCACAGTGTCTTGGCGAAAGGCCCTTTTTGGCTGGCACCATACCTTCAGTCTGCCGGATCTACATTTCGTTGATTTGGAAATGCCAGACATCCGACCGTTACCGTCAGGATATCGATGAAGGTGCGGAGGATCAGATCGGGGATATTGGCGTCAAAAACCAGCGGCATGAAGAAGTTAAAGAGGAATAAATCCACCCCAAACAGCATGCCGCCAAGAATAAGCGCCCGCTTGATCCGATTTTTGCTGTGGATATAAAGATTCAGCCATGCCGTCACACAAGAGATTGCGGTACCTGTTAAAAGACACCACAGTACCGTTTCCAACGGTTTTTCATCAAAGGAAGAGTAAATGCCAAAGACGAGATATTGTATCATCCGCCCGACAAAGAAGCCCCCTGTGACAGCCAGCACCGGAAGAATGGGGAAAGGCGACTTCTCTTTATCTGCCCGTCGTGCAGGGTTACCAAACAGCCATCCCAGCAGCAACCCCATAACAATTAAAGCAATACTATCAGCTATTGGGTAAGTAATCCGATCAAAACCTGCTACATGTGGCAAAGGCTCTAAAAGATAAACGATCCACACCGCACAACAGGAAAGACCATATTTTAGCCCCTGCAAAACCCGATTTCCACTCAACCGGTTCCGGATAAGCAGAAACAGCGAGGCAATCAGGGAGTAAGCGAAAATCCCATAGACAGTAAAAGCCAGCGGCATGGTGCCATTTTGTGCAAAAACGCTGGGTGCCAGGACTGTCTGCTCACCGGCCGGAATGGAAAGTTGACCAATGATGCGGACGATGGTGGTGGCAAGGCCGATTAGAAGGATTTTCAAGATGTTTTTAACAGTTCTGTTCATATTGTCTCCCTTTGTATTGCCTGAATAATCGGTTCCAGGGCTCTGAAATCCGTAAAATCCACATGCTTTCCATAGGTTTCTATGAACGCCCGATTCTCCGCTGTCTGTTTTTCAAACGGCGTCCTTTGCAGGGATTGGTATAACAGTTTCATCATTGTCCGATGTCCGAAAGAGAGCTTTTGATAATCGATCCCGCCACGAAGATGAAAGATCTTCGCCCGATCAAGCAGTTCTGCGGGAAGCTGCCTTTGCAGAGAAGTACGGATATTGTGCTGGTTTTCCGGCTCGCTGGGGTCGGCCAGCCCTACGGTAACAAGGATTAGTTTTTGTCCATCCTGAAGTGAAAGGCCCCGCAGGGTTTTCGCCAAGCCCAGAACACCACCGGCATACAGCCCGCCTAGATAAACGATTATATCTTTGTCCGAAAGAGTTGATGCGTCTTTGTAACTGACCGCAGGAATGCCGGTTTGCTCGGACAGTTTTTCCGCATACCGGCGGGTGCTTCCATACTGACTACCGTAGACAATGATGTGTTCCATAAGTACTCTCCTAATCATTATACCATTTGTCCCGTTTCAAAAGCGCGAAAAGGAAGCGACCTTGAAAGAGAGAGGATAAAATCATAAATATATTTGCGATAGAGATGAACAGAAAAGAGGGTATCATCACTCGCGTGAATTGGTTGGCCAACGGTTTTCTTCCGCGAACTGCCGCCGAAAGACGTGCCATACAGAACAACATGCCGCTGTTGAGAAAAAGCCATGTGCATATCTGGATGGCTAGAGAACACCACAATTCACTTGGAACGGTGCTGGTAGTGAAAAAGGCTAACGCCATTTGCAGCAAGATGACTCCCACCAGGATCGGGTAGACGATCCCCAGCACCTGAAGCATTACGCCGCCGCCGACCCCGCTTCCGCCGCCCCAACTGATTCCTGCCCTTTCACACCACGCCTGCAGCATATGCAGAGCGGGGCGGTTTTGTTTGCCCTCGACAAAGCCGTTGTTGGAAAGCGCATACAACCGGAACCGGCAGGAATGGCTTTTACAATAGCTTTCCGCCTGGTTGAGGAATTCCACCACATGGGACGGAAGGCCATCTACATAGAGAGGTACGAAAAGGCACACCGCATCCATGTCGGGGAACAGTCCCAGAACTTTCTGAAAATCCTGCCGACTGCTGAGGGACACCACCTTCTTTCGGGTGCCCGGAAGAAACAACCGGAATAACCTCGAGAAGAAACGAGAGGCACCGCCTTTTTTCTTGGGACTTGCATTCAAAATCAGAAGGTTCATAAGCCGGCCTCCTTTAACTGCTCAATAGTCTCAAAGAAGACCACCTCCACCTTCTCATAATCCAGATTCAGCCGGTTGCGCTCGACAACCTCTTTGGCTATCTCCTGTTCAAATTTCGTGTATTCCCCGTAAAAGCAAACGCACATCAGTTTCCGGCGCGGGTAGCGGCTGATGTGATGAGTTTGCCCGCCCCGCCAGGTAAAAAACGGGAGAGAACCGCCGATTGCACGATCCAAGACGGCTTTGATTGGGCTGCTGTATCCTCCGTAACAGCACCGGCTGACGATAATCAGCGGATCACTTTGACCAACGAGCGCTCCAATGTGCTGTAGAGAGTCCTTCATGATGCAAAAACCGGCGTTCTTCAACCAGCACTTGAAACAGCCCTGGCAGGAAACATACTGGTTGTTTGCATACAGGACAACCGAATCCTCACTCGTTTTTTCCGGTGTATAGGTTACCGCATCACCAAGATCATGAATGATTACCTTCATAGGCTGGTTTCTCCTCTTGAAGTGAAAAACATAGAAAACGTGTTCATTGTTTCTGCTGCCAGAATACAATTCAATATAACTTTAATAATATAATAGGCGACATTAAGTGACTATCCACTTTCGGTAAAATCTGTGTAAATTATAAGGAAAATCAAACAATCGTGACACTGTCTTGTCGTACATGAGAAGATACAGAAGAAAGAATGCAGGGTAGATCGTTTTGATAATTTCTTTAAGTTGAGGGAACTTCCCTACTTTATTAGGATGTTACCACACGATGTTCATATATGCAGATAACGGTTAACTGTTGCGATTTTGTGAACAAACAAAGCAAGAGAAAGACAGAGGCAATGATTCATAAATTGATATAGTTGTAATTATCCGTACCGCCCTCTTAAAAGATTGGTGCAAAGAAAATATCCGTGTCAGAAGTGGTGCGGCAGACCAATTTTCCTAAATGGCCTTTTTCTCTCGCTTTCTGATATGGTGCAAGCCGATCTCTAAGCGAGGCACAAAACAATCCAAAACAAGCACAAAAAAATGGGACACCCCCGTTATTTACAGGGGTGTCCTATAATTCCTCGCCGCTATGGATATCACTAACGCCACTTTCTAAAGTATATCATATTATGACATATTTACGCTAATTTTCATTGTGGGTGATACGGACGACAAGTTTTGCACCATTTATATAATTGTGACCATCTTACTTAATCACTACCTTCTGCGCGGCGGCTACGTCAGTAATAGTTCGCTGTACAATGTGGGGTCAGTCGGATACTATTGGTCATCTACCCCTTACTCGTCTAACAACGCTTACATCTTGCTCTTCAGCTCGAACACCATCACTGCGGACTACACGGGTCGCGACCTCGGCTACTCTGTCCGTTGCGTGGCTGCTGGGTAGTTGTTGGTGGCTTTGGCGATAACAATAAAGAAGCATACCGTCAT
>CAMMKL010000207.1 GCA_946497265.1 uncultured Clostridia bacterium
GTTCGGCGTACCGATGCCTGCGGTGGGCTTTGCCATTAATGTGGACGCTTTGACCGAGCTGATGCTCTCAAACGGCAATGTCCAGCCGCGCAAGCCGGCAGACGTATTGGTATATGGGCTGGACGGCTATGAAATCAAGGCTCTGAAACACGCGGCTTTTCTAATGAAAAGCGGCTTACGGTGTGAAAACAGCAGCCTCTCCACAAAGGAAGAGGCTGTGCGCTATGCGCAAATACATAACATCAATCGGGTGGATCTCGTGGCGGACCGCGTAGAAACCATTAATCTATAAAGGAGACGGTACCAAGTGAAACCATTGCGAATTGCATTGACCAAAGGCCGGTTGGAAAAAGATACGGTAGGCCTGTTTGAAGCCATGGGATTGGATTGTACCGCCGTGCATGAGAAAGGTAGAAAATTGATCTTGCCGGTGGGCAATGGGGAAATCGAGGTCGTTCTGGCCAAAGCGGCGGACGTAATCACCTATGTGGAGCACGGTGTCTGTGATCTGGGCGTGGTGGGCAAAGACACCATCCTGGAGCACGGAACCGGATTTTACGAAATATTGGATCTTGGGTTCGGCCGCTGCCGGTTTGCTCTGGCCGGGCCGAAGGAAAAGGATTTCTTCAGCGGTTATGCCGTTAAGACGATTGCTACCAAATACCCGAACGTTGCCAGGACTTATTTCGAGGGTAAAGGGATGGACGTACGTATCATCAAAATTGAGGGATCTGTCGAGCTTGCTCCGTTGTTGGGGCTTTCCGACGCGATCGTCGATATTGTGGAAACGGGATCCACTTTAAAAGAAAACGGACTGAAGATCATTGACGATGTGGCTCCGATTTCGGCCAGACTGATTGCCAATATTGCCAGCCTGAAACTGCGTAAAGCAGAGATCGAAGGGTTGGCGGCCCGTATGGAAGAAAGCAAGGAAAAAAAGGAGGAAAAGAAATGATTGAAATCGTAAAAGCGGACGGGACGACCGAACGCGCGTTTTTAGACCAGCTCAAAAACCGGAGCGGCGAAGTAGACAAAAAAGTCACCCAAGCAGTTTCGGAGATACTGGACCAGGTGCGCTGTAAGGGTGACGAAGCGGTGCGGGAATACACCATTCGGTTTGACGGCAAAGCGCCGGAAAACCCGGAGATCACTAAAGAAGAACTCGTCTCCTATCTCGAAACCGGCAATAAGGATATCATCGATTCCCTCCGCCGCGCGGAAGAAAACATTCGCGATTTCCATACCCGCCAAAAACAACAAAGCTGGATCACAACCAGAGAAGACGGCGTCCTGATGGGCCAGCGCGTGCGCGGCTTGGCTCGCGTGGGCATCTATGTACCGGGCGGTACGGCAGCTTATCCCTCTTCGGTTCTGATGAACGCGGTGCCCGCCAAGATTGCCGGGGTAAAGGAAATCGTTATGGTGACCCCGCCGGGGAAAGACGGCAAACCGAACCCGGATATTATGGTGGCTGCGGCAATCGCCGGGGTAGACCGCGTATTCCTGATGGGGGGAGCTCAGGCGGTGGGAGCGCTGGCCTATGGAACCCAAACCGTTCCTAAAGTGGATAAGATTGTGGGGCCGGGCAATATTTATGTAGCCACCGCCAAAAAGCTGCTGTACGGCACAGTGGATATTGACATGGTGGCCGGTCCCAGCGAGATTCTGGTATTGGCGGACGAAACAGCCAATCCGATGTATTTGGCGGCGGATTTGATGTCGCAGGCGGAACACGATGTGCTGGCTTCCGCCATTCTTTTGACGACTTCCGAAGAGATTGCCCGCCGAACAGTAGAGGAAGTGGAACGCCAGATCAAAACGCTTTCCCGTCCTGCTATTATTGAACAGTCTTTGCGTAATTACGGTGCAATCATCGTTTGCCGCGATTTAACGGAAGCGGTGGATTTCGCCAATGAGCTCGCACCGGAACATTTGGAAGTATGCCTTGCAAACCCGCTGGAATATATCGGCCGGCTGGACAACGCCGGCTCGGTTTTCCTGGGAAATTATTCTCCCGAACCCTTGGGGGATTATTATGCCGGTCCCAACCATGTCCTGCCTACAAGCGGAACCGCCCGCTTCTTTTCCCCCCTTTCGGTGGATAGCTTTATCAAAAAATCAAGCTTTATCTATTATACGAGGCCGGCCCTGGAGGAAGCAAAAGAAGATATCATCCGTATAGCCGAGGCGGAAGGGCTTACCGCCCACGCCAATTCCATTCAAGTGAGGTTTTAAGCAATGGAATATCAACTTAACCCCAAAATAGCCGGGCTGGAACCTTACGAACCGATCAGCGGCGAATACCGGATCCGGTTAGACGCGAACGAATCTTATCTGCCGGTTCCTCAGGAAGTGCGCGAAAAAATGGCGGAAGCGATGGGAAACCTGGCGTTTAACCGTTATCCGGATCCCTTCTGCAAGGATTTATGCGAGGCATTCGCCTCATATTATGAAATCTCGCCAGACCTTGTAACAGCAGGGAACGGTTCGGACGAACTAATTTCTATATTGATGACGGCATTTTTAATGAAAGGTGAAAAAATCCTGACGATCGAACCGGATTTTTCCATGTACCGTTTTTATGCTTCCCTTGCGGAAGCGGAGTGTATCTCTCTCACGAAAGATACGGATTTACAGATTAACGTGGATACTGTTATTGAAAAAAGCCGTCAAAACGCCGTTCGTATGGTGATCTTTTCAAACCCCTGCAATCCTACCGGACAAGGGTTATCCAGGGAAGAAGTGCGCCGTTTGATTGCTTCCGTGGATGCCTTGGTGATATTAGACGAAGCCTACATGGATTTTTGGGACCAATCTTTGCTGCAGGAAGTCGGACAATACGATAACCTTGTTATCCTGCGTACCTGTTCCAAAGCGGTTGGAAGCGCGGCGATTCGGCTGGGCTTTGCTGTGGCGAATTCCACGCTTACCAAAGCCTTTCGTGCGGTAAAATCTCCTTATAATGTCAATGCAATGACCCAGAGGATGGGAACGTATCTTTTTTCCTGTAAAAAAGAGATGAAAAATTTTCAAAATCAGCTGTTAATTTCGCGTGATATGCTGTACAATGGAATCAAAACCTTGGAAAGCACTCATCCTGGGCGTTTATGTGTTTATCCAACCTGTACTAACTTTGTATTCCTAAAAACGAACGAAGCAAAGTGTATTTATGACTATTTCCTTAAAAACGGCGTAGCCATCCGGATCATGGGGGAATATTTGCGCATTACGGCGGGGGATGCACAGGAAAACAATGAAGTATTGCGGCTGTTGGATGAAATATTAAAAAAATGAGGTGTATTTTTTGCGCAGCGTAACATGCAAACGAACCACAAAAGAAACCGATATCCAAATATCCCTTTGTTTGGAGGGGGGAAAAGTGGAAATCTCCACTGGGATAGGCTTTTTTGACCACATGCTCTCTGCATTTGCCACACATGGCGGTTTTGGCCTTATCGTGAAAACAAAGGGAGATCTGGAAGTGGACTGCCATCATTGCATTGAGGATACGGGAATTGTTTTGGGAAAAGCCTTTTCGGAGGTTTTACAGGAGAAGGCGGGAATAGAACGCTTTGGTTCCTTTTATGTCCCAATGGACGAGGCGCTGGCGTTTGCTGCGGTTGACATCAGCGGCCGTCCGTTTCTGGTATTCGACGCATCGTTTCAGGAGGAACGGGTAGGCGGTTTTGACTCCTGTATGACGGAAGAATTCTTCCGTGCGCTGGCGTTTCAGGCAGGCGTTACCCTGCATGTGAAGCTGTTGTACGGAAAAAATACGCACCATGGAATCGAAGCTATTTTTAAAGCGGTGGCGCATGCCTTAAAGATAGCGGTTGCAAAAACGCAGGACGAAAAAGTGCTTTCCACAAAGGGAATGCTGGAATAGGCAAGGAGGAGAACAAAAATGATTATTTTACCGGCGATCGACCTAAAGGGCGGCACCTGCGTCCGACTGGTGCGTGGGGAGTACGACACCGCGTATAAAGTGGCGGAAGATCCGGTGGAAACAGCTAAGAGCTTCCGAGCTGCCGGGGCACATTGGCTGCATATGGTAGATTTAGACGGGGCAAAAGACGGCCGGCTGGTAAACCGTGATATTATTGTAGAAGTTTGCGGCAAATGCGGCCTGCAAGTAGAGGTTGGCGGCGGCATTCGAGATA
>CAMMKL010000208.1 GCA_946497265.1 uncultured Clostridia bacterium
GATGCTCTTTTCATTGATATCTATAAAAAATTTCAAAAACTCCCGCCCGGTAAGAAATTCGGGAACGGTGGGAGTGGACAGCACATATCCGATATCTTCAGCCGTTACCTTGCGTCGGTTCCCGTTCTCTTCCAGCCAGAAACTGCCGCCGTCCGCTTTGATATCCCGGTTCAGGCAGTTAAACAACGTCGTCTTCCCCGCGCCGTTGCGCCCCAGAAGGCCGTAGATCTTTCCGTTTTCAAAATTAAAGCTGATGTCCCGCAAGACTACTTTTTTCTCAAAGTGCTTGGATAAGTGCTCAATGATAAATTTCATATGACTTTCCCCCCTCGTTACATTTTGCGTTGATAATATGCCGTAAGGATGAGATCAAAAATGGTTTTAAGTAGAAATACGCTCACAAAAGCAAGGGTGACCCAGAGTGGCACATTCATAAAGATAGCGGTCCATGCACCGGCCATCAACAGCCAGTGGAGCCATTCACCTGAAATAGCCTGCGCTTTGTTTCGGATCATCTGGTTGCGCTCATCTTTTGCTTCAATTTCCGTCTGTTTCATAAGATCCGGATTTTTCTTTCCCCAGCACCCAAGCAACCATTTGGCAATGCCATAACCAAATAATCCAGCTCCTACACCAATTATGGCGCCGCTTTGGGCGTCATTGAGAAAATCAGCTAAGAAAAATTGGGCGGCGGTTACCATAACGATGCCAAAGGCCGACAAAGCCAAATACCATTTTGTTCCTGCCTTCATGGCTGCTCCTCCTCATAAATAAAAATATCCTCAATCTTCATATGAAAATACCGTGCAATTTTAAAGGCAAGGATAATCGAAGGGTTGTACCGCCCGTTGTCCAGTGACCCGATGGTCTGCCGGGAGACCTCCAGGGCGCTTGCCAAATCTTCCTGCTTGATGCCGCGGCTTTTTCGGATTTCTTCCAAACGATTCTTCATGGAACTCCCCTCTTCATCTTATGGAAAGTTCACTTTCCATCTCTATTATACACAACACAACGTAAATGTCAAGTAAACTTTCCATAAAAAGCAAAAAAGAAGCGCACAAAGGCGCATTCTTATGAAAATATTTGTAATACCTGTGATCGATATCGTTATAAGCTACTGTTTGCCTTTGCTCGTTTGTCCTTTGGGGGCTGTTTTCAATCTTAACACGAAAGTTTCAGAAAATTTAAGCTTAGCCGCGGTGCCCAAAGGGCTTTATCTTAGTTGTAGTAAAGATTGTTTATTCAAAGTCAAAAAGTAAAAAACACAAATTTACGACACATAAGGTGTTCATGGAACCTATAAAAAGTAACTTTGTTTGTCAAACTTATCCTCTCAAACAACTTCTTAAAATAATAAATGCAATAAACACCCATGCAGCATAAATCCAAACAGGTATTTGAGTATTCAAAAATATTGGTTCAATTCCGTTCTCTATCTTCGCCGTTCTTTATTTTAAAATCAGTCGTCCACAATTACAGCCATGTCCGATTTATAGCCTAGCCATTTTACAAACGGCTTTTGATTTTATTGAGGGACCCCTTTTCCAACCGGCTGACCTGCGCCTGGCTAATCCCAATTTCCTGCGCTACCTCTGTTTGGGTCTTTCCCTGAAAAAAACGCATAGAGAGTATCCGTTTCTCACGTGGGTTCAAATTGTTGATCGCTTCTTTGAGCGCTATCTCTTCCAGCCAGTCGCTGTCGTCTACGCTGTCTCCTACCTGATCCATAACAAAAATAGTATCGTTTCCATCCGAAAATACAGGCTCGTACAGCGAAACCGGTTCTACGATCGCCTCCAGCGCCAAAACAACGTCCTCTTTTGGCAGTTCCAATTTTTGGGCAATTTCCTCTACCGTAGGCTCACGGTTATTGGCTGCGGTCATCTGTTCTTTTACCTGCATCGCCCGGTAAGCAATATCGCGTAATGAACGGCTGACACGCACCGAATTATTATCTCGCAGATAACGGCGGATCTCTCCAATGATCATCGGCACCGCATAGGTAGAAAAGCGGACGTCTAGCTCAATATTAAAATTATCAATCGCTTTAATCAGGCCTATACACCCTACCTGAAAGAGATCGTCCAAATTTTCCCCGCGATTGGTAAACCTTTGGATGACGCTGAGAACCAGGCGCAAGTTTCCATTGATCAGCTCTTCGCGGGCGCGTTTGCTTTCTTGTTCATCGGCCGAGCGTACCTTTTTGAGCAATTCCCTTTTTTCAGCTTCGGTAAGTACCTTTAGCTTGGCTGTGTTTACCCCGCAGATTTCCACCTTATTGTATTGCAAAACCGTCTCCCCCGTTCCGTGAAATAATGATTCGCTATCATTATTGCCAGCAGTAATCGGGTTCATACAAAAGTTGCCTTTCTCAAGGAAAAGGGCCCTTCTTCAACGGATTGAAACGCTCACCGTAACAGCGCAGCGCATTCGTCATCATTTTTTTCAAATTATCATGGGTTAAATAAGTCTGTGCGTTTGCTCAGATAACCACGCTTGCCTTTTTGTTCTGTTCGACCAGAGTTCTTTCAGCAAAAAGCGGACTGATTGCCCGTACATTGGTACGTTTAATCAGTCCGCTTATATTTTTTCAGGCCATCTTTTGCCTGCGCCTTATGTTCCATATTGGGAAAAGCGTTTTCTCTTCCTGGACGCCTTTTGAGCAATAAGGCGGCCATTAGGTAACAACTGGTGAGCAATAACGAAAAATTATATGCGGAACGAAGCAAAAGGAGAAATCCGGCTAACGCTACCGGGGTCAGCGCAACAAAAGAAATCACCTCAACCCAACCGTTCGCCTTTTCTTCCGGAAGCTTTTGACAGAGAAAAGCATATACAATCTGTCCCCCATCCAAGGGGTCAATCGGCAATAAATTGAAAAATCCCGTCAATAAATTTGCATATGCATAAAATAGCATCCACTGGCTTTTCAAAAGGAAAGCCCCGCCCAATAGGAAACCGCCGGCTAACAAATTCATCCCCGCGCCGGCGAGTAAAACCACAATGTCCCTTTTATATCCTCTGTTCTCCTTTTGAGGGTCGATCATATCAATATTCAATATCCCAAAACGGATCTTTCGAGGCAATGCATGGTAACCTGCCAAAACCAGCAGATGGCCGCATTCATGCACTACCGCCGCCAGAAGAGTGGAGCGCATATAGCTGGAGGTATCCAGAAGAACCGCAAGGGTGACCAACGCAACAAACAGAAAACGGAGTTCAATAACACAACCGAAAACCCGAAAGGATATCATTGCACGGTTTCGGCAGCACTGGTTGATTCCTCTGTTTGAGAGGATGTGGGCGCCGATTCGGTCAAATCCTTGCCAAACCATTCCAAAACATGGGTATACTGGGTAAGATCAGAAGTAGCAATCACCGTTTGGTTGACCTCCGTCTGATACCAATTGCGAAACCTTTCGTACCCTTCACCGCCGATCATTTTAAATACCAGAACGGCAACCACAACAATTGCACACACCACAATCTGTATGATCATTAACAGGGGCAAGCCGGAGTAACGCGGCCTTTCTTCTGTGGTCCCTTCAGAGGGTTCCCACTCTTGGGAATCTGAGCCATTTACGTTTTCTGAGGTATTTAGGACATTGTTTTCTTGATACATGTACAATCCCTCCCAGAATCACTATATGTCCAAAGAAGGATAAAAAGAACCAAGATGTCGAAAGCCAAACGAAGTTACATACCAGAATATGGAATCCAAACAGCATATGATTAAATCTTATTAGGAAAACTCACTGTCAGGAAAGGATGTGGCGGGACTTAGCCCGCCACGGCGGTGATTTCAGAAGTGTTAATTTCAATGTATTCCGCTATCTTGCGAAATTCATCAGCGAATTTGCACTTAACGCTGATATTTCCATTTTCATAAACCTTGATATGGTCTACAAGATCAATGAGTGCTTCTCGAGTTAGTTTGTCGATGTTCTGATATTTCATAAAAGCTACCAGCGCCGGGTGTTCATTATCAACACCGTTTGTCAGTTCAGCCCGTTCAGCAGTCAATCGTTCCAGCACATCATTGAGAGCTGCGACCTGTCGTTCATAGTCGGCTTTCATGCTTCGATAGTCCTGTTGGGTAATTTCCCCGTCTT
>CAMMKL010000209.1 GCA_946497265.1 uncultured Clostridia bacterium
AATAATAACACAAAAACTCCTGATTGTAAAGAATAAAAAATTAATAATAAAGAAAAATAAGAATATATTAGAATTTTATTTATTATAATTCATTCGTGAAGATTTTATTGCCTTTAAATTGAGCTGGGGGCAAGTATAGGAAAAGAATATACCCTTTTCCGAAAATGCGCCACTTTTCCCTTGTTGGGATATTCCCAACTTCCTGTTTGTTCATCTTACTGTGTCGATTTCCCGGACCTGAAAGGGTACCCCACGCAGAATTTGAGGAAGCTCTTCCGAATCCGATATTTCACCCTGCCGTTTTTCCAAAAGTTTAATATCCCAATTGGAAGCGGCGGGGCTCCAGTCAACAGTAGCTTTTACTTTTTGACCGCAGTTCTCGCTTAAGACATTACTCAGAGTCTGCTCAAAAGATCTGCGGTTCCGTTCGACCAAGCCTTCCGGTACGTCTGGGGTAGCAAGCGGGAAATGCGCAATAATGGTGGAATTCCCAAACTTATATGTAGCGACGACTTCTTTCATTTGTGCATCACCCTCCTATCAGAGTCTTATGCGAGAATATGCTTGTCTCATACACAGATGTAAAAACTATTTTAAGAAGAAAACTCACTTTTTTATTAATGTTTCGATTCGAATGGGTTACATTTTACAATCGTAAGATTGGACTCTGGCAGATGGTATGAGACGGCTATCCGTGCTACCTGATCTTGTAGTAATTTGGTGACAAATATTCACTATAAGAAATTAGAATACCGAGGACGCCTAATTATAAAAATAATTTTAATGTAAGAATTATAGCGGAAAAAGATAGAAGACGGGGACGCATTGATTTGTTTAATTTACGAGAGAGCATAAAAGAGTCATAATGCTGGGAGATGATCACACTAATAACGTTACCCATTCAAGCCGCCGACGTCAGTCATCTTTTTACCTCGTTTCTTAGTTTTAGTATTGAGCTTGCGGACTCAGTAAATTTTGTTAAATTGGGCGTATAAACCCTAAAACCCAAAAAATTATTTGTCTAGTTGAGTTGACAAACTCATTTTTGGGTGATACAATTTACAATAAAGGAGATGATAAATTGAGCGCAGCGGAAAGGTTTAAACGCCTTAGAAAAGATTACTTGCGGTTGTCTCAATCGGCTCTAGGTGAACGCCTAGGTGTAAAAAGAGATGTGATCAATAATATTGAAAACGAACGAACCAAAAACCCCGAAAGATATGAGCCGGTGATACGGCTTATGTGTAACCAATTTAATGTAAATGAGCATTGGTTACGCACCGGCGAAGGCGACATGTTTGTACAGTTATCAAGAGATGAGAAGATAGCTACATTTATCGGTAATGTGCTATCTGATGAATCGGATACCTTTAAAAAACGTTTCATATCAATGCTTTCTAAGCTTCACGAATCTGAATGGGAGCTGCTCGAAAAGATGGTGGAGGGTATAAAAAAAGACTGAACCAAAAAGTTCAGCCTTTTCGCAGTAGGATCTTTATAAATTGATAGATAATTTTCAATTGTTCTGCATTCGCCTGTTTGAGCATTTGTTTAATTTTTCAAGCACAGAATTTGGTCCTTATCTACTTCTCCTTAAAGACAATATCGATTATACTTGATTGCTATTATGTTATAGATATAATTACAGAATTGAGGGAGATTTTCTTAAACAGTAAATTAATGTCCTTTCATTTCATATTTATTCTATAATTATAAAAATAAGTCATATTCAAATATAATATAGCCGAAAAGACAAAGAATTACTATATAAAAGCATGGGAAGAAAAAACGGACATGCCGGAGAGGAACTTTAAAATGAACGCCATTTATCAACAAATAGCCCGCCTAGGCAAAAAATACCACGCCGACAAGATCGTGTTGTTTGGTTCCCGTGCGCGGGGGGATCATCGGGAGCGCAGCGATATTGACTTGGCGGTATACGGGATGCCGGAAAGCTCCCGCGCTCTGTTCTGGTCGGAGCTCGACGACCTTCCTACATTGATTGACTTTGATATTGTCCATGTCACGAAGGCCACGGACCCCAAGCTGCTGCGGAATATCGAAAAGGACGGTGTTGTTTTGATGAACAAATTGCAGGAAAAGTATGGTAAATTAACTCAAGCCCTGACACGGCTGAAAGAAGCGGTTGCGGATTACGAAGATACCAAGCTGGATTCCGTGCGGGACGGCGTCATCCAGCGGTTTGAGTTCTGCACGGAACTCACCTGGAAAACGCTGCGGGAATATTTGTTGGATCAGGGTTATACGGAAATCAACAGCCCGAAATCCGTCATGCGCCAGGCCTATGCCGACCGCTTGATCAACGACGAACAAAGCTGGATAGGCCTGCTCAACGACCGCAACCTGACTTCACACCTCTATGACGAAGATACGGCAGTAGAGATATATAACAGGATTTCCGGCATATATGTGAATATGTTTGACCAGATTTGTACGGTTCTTTCCGGAAAGTAAAGAGGCGATACCATGAATGTGGCAATTTATCTCCGTAAATCCCGCGCGGAGGAATTGACGGATACCGTAGAAGAAACCCTCCGCCGGCATCATGAAACTTTGACGGAATACGCTGTAAAAAACGGCCTCATTGTGGTCCGAACCTATGAGGAAGTGGTTTCCGGCGAAAGCCTGTATGCTCGCCCAAAGATGATGGAGCTGCTAAGCGATGTGGAGCAGGGAAAATTCGAGGCTGTGCTCTGCATGGACATCGACCGCCTGGGCCGCGGCACGATGAGCGACCAGGGGATTATCCTGGAAACCTTCAAGGCGGCCGATACAAAGATCATTACCCCGCGCAAAGTATATGACCTGAATAACGAGTTGGACGAGGAATACACCGAGTTCGAAACCTTTATGGCCCGCCGCGAGCACAAGCTCATTAAGCGTCGGATGCAGCGGGGCGTGCGCAAAAGCATCGAGGAGGGCGGATACCTGGCAAACGCACCTTACGGCTACCGGAATGTGATGGTAAACAAAAAACCCACCCTGGAGATCAACGAGGAAGAAGCGAAGTTTGTCCGGCTGATGTTTGATCTGTATGTCAATAAGGGGATGGGCTGCCAGGTGATTGCCGATACCATCAACGCGATGGGTGCAAAACCGCACCGGAGCGACCGTTTCGGAAGGACGTCCGTCATGCACATACTCAAAAATCCCACGTTCATCGGTAAGATCGTATGGGATCAAAAAACCCACATCCGCAAAAATACCCGCGGCAACGATAAGCACATCACTATCTACAATCCGCGTGAGAAATGGACAGTGGTGGACGGTATTCATCCGGCCATCATTGACGAGGATACTTTTTACCGTGCGCAGGAGATTCTGAAGGGAAGGTACCATCCGCCGTCTTTTAACGGCACAGTGAAAAACCCCTTGTCGGGACTTGTTTACTGCGCACATTGTGGGGACGCTATGCAGCGGCAGGTGATCCGCAAGGGGGGAGAGTATCTGTTTTGCCCGAAAAAGGGCTGTATGGTATCCAGTTCCCTGCCTTTGGTAGAAAAGGCCGTTTTGGATGTTTTACGGGCCTATGTTGCAGCGATTGACGCCGCCGGCCCAAAACAAGCCGATGCCTCTCAGGAAACCATGCAATACAGGTCGGCGCTGGAAGGTATTGAGGCCGACCGGTCAACTGTGAACCGTCAGCTTGCCAAACTGCATGACCTGTTGGAGCAGGAAGTATATTCCATAGACGATTTTATGGCGCGCCGAGAAGCCCTGCGCCGCAAGCTGGAGAAGCTCGAGAATTCCCAGGAAATCATTGAGAACAAGATCCGGGCAAGCAGAAAACCGAACCTAAAGAAGCTGCGGGATATGATTTGCAGCCTGCTGTCCGCTTATGGTACAGCGGAGCCGCAGCAAAAGAATTTTTTGCTCAAAGGTGTGGTCACCAAGATCGTTTATCGCAAAGAAAAAGGGGCTCCCCCGGACGGGTTCGCCCTTGATTTTGAATTAAAAATGCTGTAAGAATGCGGTTTTACGGCTTTGGCCGGCCTTTGTATCTAACTTGAACAACGTTCCTCTCCACACGAGTCGTATACTCGGTATGCGTCTATGCACACCGCTTCCTTGAAGT
>CAMMKL010000210.1 GCA_946497265.1 uncultured Clostridia bacterium
GGAAAACCGGTTTACCGGCTGGACCGACGTGGACCTATCGGATACCGGCAGAGAGGAAGCGGTGCAAGGAGGCATCCTTCTGAAGGAAGCTGGATTTTCCTTTGATGTCTGCTATACATCCTATCTCAAACGCGCCATCCACACCGCCAATCTTGTGCTCGAGCAGCTCGACGAGGAATGGATCCCAGTTATAAAAACTTGGAATCTCAATGAACGGCATTACGGTGCGCTGCAGGGGCTCAACAAGGCCCAGACGGCCGTAAAATACGGCGAGGAACAGGTTAAGCTCTGGCGGCGCTCCTTTGATATCGCTCCTCCCATTCTCGCCGAAACAGACGAACGCAATCCCGCTTTGCAGGAACGCTATCATGGGATCGGCATCGATTCGCTCCCGCTGACGGAAAGCTTGAAGAATACCATCGACCGTGTTATCCCATACTATGAAAAACAGATCTTAGCGGATATGAAATCTGGAAAACGGGTTTTGATTGCCGCTCACGGCAATTCGCTGCGTGCGCTGGTGATGTATCTGGATCATATGTCGGAAAAGGAAGTTTTGGATTTGAATATTCCGACTGGGGTTCCGTTGGTCTATGAACTCAATGACCAGATGCAGGCGGTGGGGCACCGCTATCTCGGCGACGCCAAGCTCATTGAGGAAAAAATGCTGGCAGTCAAAAACCAAGGGGCTAAGAAAGAAGCATGGCCCCAGAACGGAAAGGAGCATGCGCAGATGCATTGTCCCCGTAATGTTACCGATTCTGTCACTTGGGTGGGCGGCTGTGACCGCCGTCTGGCCCTGTTTGAAAACCTCTTTCCCATCCCCAGAGGGGTGGCCTACAATTCGTATTTGATTCTCGATGAGAAAACGGCGCTCATCGACACGGTGGATTCCTCCATCTCCCGCCAATTCTTTGAGAACATCTTTGCCACTCTGAACGGAAGGCCGCTGGACTATCTGGTGGTCAACCATATGGAACCAGATCACTGCGCCAACATCGAGGATCTAATGCTGCGTTTTCCAAATTTGAAGATTGTCGGCAATCCTAAGACCTTTACCTTTATTCAGCAATTCTACGATCTTAATCTGGAGGGCCGCACCGTTACGGTGAAGGAAAACGACGCGCTGTCGCTTGGAAAGCATACGCTGCGCTTTTACTTCGCCCCTATGGTACACTGGCCGGAGGTCATGGTAGCCTATGAAGAAAGCGAGCGGATCCTCTTCTCGGCGGATGCCTTCGGCAGCTTCGGCGCGCTTAACGGGAACCTGTTCAACGACGAGGTGAACTTCGACCGGGACTGGCTGGCAGATGCGCGGCGCTATTATGGGAACATTGTGGGAAAATACGGTCCACAGGTACAGGCGGCGCTCAAAAAGCTGTCCGGCCTGGACATCGATACCATCTGCCCGCTGCATGGAACCGTCTGGCGAAGCGATCTGGGGTATCTGCTGGAAAAATACGATCTTTGGAGCCGGTACGAACCGGAAGAGCGGGCGGTGACGGTGATCTACGGCTCGATGTACGGGGATACGGAGAATGCCGTCGACATTCTAACCGCAGGCCTGGCGGAGGCCGGCATCAAAAATATCGCCGTTTACGATTGCTCGAGCACCCACGTTTCAACGCTGATCGGGGAAATCTTCCGGTGCAGCCATTTGGTTTTAGCTGCACCTACCTACAACAACGGCATTTACCCCGCCATGCTCAACCTTCTGCATGATATGAAGGCCCTCCAGCTGCAAAACCGCACCGTGGCCCTGCTGGAGAACGGCTCCTGGGCGCCCAGCTGCGCCAAGCAGATGCGCGCCTTACTGGAGGAAATGGAACAAATGCGGATTCTAGAGCCGGTGGTCACCATCCGTTCCTCCCTGAAAGGAGATACGCTCGAAAGCCTCTATGCGCTTAAGGACGCTCTCTACGCCTCCCTTACTGAAACCAACTAAATTGATTTTTCCCGTCTTTCCTACCTGAGGGGAAAGGCATTCGTCTTAGAAGAGCTGGGCCAGCCACCCAGCTCTTCCCTTTTCTATAAAAGGTTCTTCTTCTCATTTCTGAGAATAGTACCGCTGATTAAAAGAGATTTCAGAAATGCCGCAGTTTGAACTGAATCGTTTGTGTCAACTTGTTAAAGAGGATATGCAATAAAGGAATCCTGAGCACAAGTCTACAAACCAAGCTAAGCTTTTGAAATCAATGGCAAGCAAATCTATATAGCTTGACAAGAGGGCGTATTGCCATCAACATTGTATATGATTTGCGTTATGAATTTCAAAATAATTAAAGGCTAAAAGATGCATAATACATAGCCGAGAGGTTTCTTAATGGATAAATCCTCGGCTCTTTCTATTTTGGGAAGTTATAAATATTTATTTATTATTATTCAGATTCGTAATATCATTATCTCACCACTAACTGTTTGATGAAATAAGTCGATGGCTGAAAAATCCTTGTATTACAGATCAACTTTTTCAAAGCGTTTTGCAGCGGTCCGATATGCTAATGTAATAATCACTCCATAGCAAATAAAACCTATCGCCAAAATCGGTACCTGAATTATCAAATCCTCTGGTTGATAGCTATCCATCCAAGAAAATGCCGGTATATGGGCGGCGGCTTCTATTGCAACCATCAGCAGTACCATGGGAATTGCCGCAAGAATAAAGGACTGCCCTGCCTTATAACCGCTTTTATAAAAACCCGTCAGAAATATCAAATCGAACACCGCATACAAGATAAGGCCAAAACCATACCATGCAGCCGTCGCATCTAATCCTACAGGATTATTTGCTATGTTCAGGGTGTTTCGCAAAAATACAAAAGGTACAGAGAATAATAGCTGGAACAGTTGAAAGATAGTAATAAGCAGGCATTTTGCCAGGACACTTTCGCGTTTTGTCACTGGCAAAATTGCCGTATACCAAGCGTCGCTCGTCTCTCGTGAGTTTAAAAAAGTAATGTAAGGCGCTAAACAACCAAACATAAAGATTACACTGTAAGGATAAGACGGTACAAGAACAAGACAGCCCAAAAAGGAAAATACAATCGAAGTTGGATGAACTGCAAGCCTCATTTCTTTATATAATAGTGTCATCATCCCATTCACTCCTTTCTGTACGCAACATAATTTCTTCCAAAGTGAGCGGCCCTGGGTCCTGTGGGGTTTTCAAATGCTCAAAAGAACGTAAAAATGTGTCTTTATCTGCACTTTGCAATACCCTCCCATTTTGAATATAGGTAATATCATCCGTACACCGATCCAAGTCGGAAGTAATATGCGTGGAAAATAGGATGGAACAGTTTTCAGTTTTTACGATTTGTCGAAAAATATGAAGCAATTCATCGCGGGATACCGGGTCTAAACCAGAAGTCGGTTCATCCAAAATCAGCAACGCGGCATGATGGGACAATGCCAGTGCAAGCAGGTATTTTACCTTCATCCCGTTTGATAGTTCTTTGAATTTTTTGCTTTCTTCCAACATAAAGAGTTTGACATACTTTTGATACTGGGCCTGATCCCAGTTCGTATAAAATTTTCGAGTAACAGCCGTAATAGTGGAGAGTTTCTTCAGCGGATAAAAGTCAATGCCACCAAATACAACACCTATGCGCTGTTTGCACTCTTTTTCGTACTGGTAGAAATTCTTTTGGAACATGGTGACACTTCCATTTTCCGGTGATACCATATTTAGAATGGATTTTAAGGTTGTGCTTTTCCCAGCTCCGTTTTTGCCTATTAGACCCATAATACGTTTAGGGGCAAGAGAAAAGCTGATATTTTCCAAAGCAAATCCGGGGTAATGCTTGGTGATGTTCTGGACACTCAATACAGTTTCCATTATTCTTTCTCCTTTCTGTGAGGTACGTCTGCCATATTCAAAGCAGTTTTGAATAGTTGAGCGATGCCCAGAAAGTATTCTTCTTTCATTATTGCAATGCCCGGATGCTCTATTGATTCATCGCCCAATACAACCAGCAAATCGCCCGGTTTAATTTTGAATACATCTCTGGCCTGCTTGGGAAGTACAATCTGGCCGCGTTCTCCCACGCGAACCGTTCCAAATATGTGCTTACCCTTGGGCGGTATGCTTTC
>CAMMKL010000211.1 GCA_946497265.1 uncultured Clostridia bacterium
AATATTAATTCTTAGATACATAATAAAATAAAAACAATAATACCAATACAGATAATTTTTATATGAATTTGAAAAACAATTTATCTTATTGGGGAATAAATAAATATATTATTTAAAATTATAGAATTAATAATAGCAAATATAACAAAATTCAAAAAGTCATTTGTATCGGAAGCACCTACGTGATAGTTCTTATAATATATATCCATACTCCGAAACAGGCTATTAAGTTTTGATCAAAATAGCATGAAACGTAAGCCTTGATTATGAATGCATCGATTCCATTCGAAATAGATGGGTAGCCCTTTAGACTAAATAACAACTGTATAGTTCTGTACGCCGCATTTTACAAAGCATTTATCGCTTTTGCAGACAGTTGAGCATTAAGAATAGCAAGAAGGTTAGGACGGCGAATTTCTATAGGTATTTTGGAATAATTGATAATAACGTTTTTGTGATGTTTTTGAGCGTTTTATTTTTTAGCTCGGATCGAAAAAACTTTAAATTTTTGTTGCACTTTGGGTGGAAAATTTGATACAATTTTACTGTAAAATTTTATTTTTTCGATTGGTTTTAAACTAACAATGGTGTACAAGGAGGAATGATTATGAAACAACCATTGGTTGCTTTAACGGTCGCCCTGTTGTGTTTGCTTACGGGATGCACAACGTCCGGGGATGCGGGGCAGACTTCGTCTCCGGCCACGGTAGAAACGGAATCACAATCGCAACCTGCGCCGGGCTCTCAGGCACAGGGAGGTCCCTCATCCTCTCTTTCGGAACCACAAGGGAAGGAAGAAACTTCTTCTGTGGGGCAAAATCTGGATCGCGACGCGGCGTTGCAAATTGCCTTAAAAAATGCCGGCGTGGAACAACAGGATGCCTATCGGATCAAGGTCCAACAGGACTGGGAAAACGGCATTCCTATTTTTGATATTGAGTTTGAAACGAATTATGGCGACTATGATTATGAAATCACCGTCGAAACGGGTGAAATTGTGGGCATTGATTATGAAGTGGAAGAGGAGTTCCTTTATACGCTTGGAGGAAGCCCCGTCACCGCAGAGGAAGCGAAAGCGATTGTGCAGCAAAAAGTTCCGGGCGCGCCTTTGGAAAGCATTCAGATATGGGAAGAACGGGACGATGGGCGTAGCCGTTATGAAGGGGAACTGTATTATCAAAATATGAAATATGAATTTGAAATCGATCCCCAAACCGGGATCCTCCTTGATTGGAGTGCAGATTTTAAAGGCTAAACGAATCATAACCGAGCTCCCGAACGGCGGTAACATGCGGTTCTCATTTCTTTGTGTTGCCTTATATCTTTAAAAAGTAAAGCCCGATTTGTGCCATGTGCAAGAATCGGGCTTTTTCGTAATGCGCCGAGTCCAAGCTCAAGCAACTTATAGCATGGGCCGGCCTGGATGGGCAGCCTTCCGTTTCCTTATTAAAGTTATGGAGATTATAAAAAACCAGGACAACCGTAATCTAATCCGTCATGATGGGATTTCCTTTTCCTATTTGAAGGAGGAACGGTTTCAGCGGTACTCTAGATCATCCATTTGCTTTTTGTAAAAACGTTCCCTTCCATGCTGAAAGGGAGAGGCATTGATTGCGCCCGGACAGATTTTGTGCGATAATAAAGCGAAAGCCTTGTGGGATATGTATCCTTCCTGCTAAGCGAAAAAACATGGAGATGATAAAATGACGATGAAAATAAACAAACCCCTTCCGCAACCGGCGGATTTGAAGGCGGAGTACCCCCTATCCAAAACGATGAAGGAGTTGAAAAAAAGGAGGGATGAAGAAATCCGGGCGGTATTTACTGGCGAATCGGATAAATTCATTGTTCTGGTAGGCCCTTGCTCTGCCGACAATGAACAGGCCGTATGCGAGTACGTCGGCCGGATTGCCAGGGTGAATGAAAAGGTATCCGACCGCCTGGTTCTGATCCCCCGTATTTATACCAATAAGCCCCGGACTACCGGCGAAGGGTACAAAGGGATGCTGCACCAGCCGGAACCGGATAAGGCCCCCGACTTACTGGCGGGGATTATCGCTATACGCAAGATGCATATTCATGCGATGGAAATCAGCGGCCTGACAGCGGCCGACGAAATGCTGTATCCCGAAAACAGAAGCTATTTAGACGACCTGCTTTCTTATGAGGCAGTCGGGGCGCGCTCGGTTGAAAACCAGCAACACCGCTTGGTTGCCAGCGGGATGGACATCCCCGTGGGGATGAAAAACCCAACCAGCGGAGATTTTGCCGTGATGCTTAATTCAGTGATTGCCGCCCAGCATGCGCACAATTTTATCTACCGCGGCTACGATGTGACTACCGACGGCAATGAGCTTGCCCATGCAATCCTGCGCGGCGGCGTGGACAAATACGGCGCTTGTATCCCCAATTACCATTACGAAGACCTTGTGCGCCTTCTAGCTATGTATCATAAGCTGGATCTAAAAAATCCCGCCGCTATTGTGGACGTAAACCATTCTAATTCCAATAAGAAATACAAAGAACAGATCCGTATTGTCAGCGAAGTCCTGCACAGCCGCAACTATAATCCGGAGCTGAAAAAGCTGATCAAAGGGGTCATGATTGAAAGTTATCTGGAAGAGGGGAGCCAGCCGATCGAAAACCAGCGCGTTTACGGAAAATCCATTACCGACCCCTGCCTGGGCTGGACGGATACCGAGGCGCTGCTCTACCGGATTGCGGAAAGCTGTTGATGTTACTGGGTACAGGACGGCAGGAAAGAAGGGATGACGATATGCAACAGTACCATCGCCTTTCTTCGCAAACGGCTGTGGTGACGGGAGCGTCCCAGGGAATAGGGCGCGCGATTGCCGAACAGCTCGCAAAAGAGGGTATGAGAGTGTTTGGGCTTAGCCGTACGGCGGTACAAAGCGACCGGATCCAATGGATTCCCTGCGATGTAGCGCAGGAAGGATCGGTACAAGCTGCGTTTGCCGAAGTGTTCCGGCAGACCCAACGTGTGGATATTTTAGTGAATAACGCCGGCATGGGGATTGCGGGGGCGGCGGAATTTACACCGGACGGCGATATGCAGCGGCAATTTCAGGTGAACGTGTTCGGGGCGGTGCGCTGTACGCAGGCTGCCCTGCCCGCCATGCGGCGGCAGGGCGGCGGGAAAATCCTGTTTATCTCTTCGCTTGCTTCGGTTTTTCCCATTGCCTTTCAAAGCTTTTATTCCATGAGCAAAGCGGCCTTGGATTCCTTTAGCACAGCGCTGGGGATTGAATGCAAACCCTTTGGGATACAAACGGGAACGCTCTTGCTCGGCGATGTGAACACCGGTTTTACGCAAAGCCGTAAAAAGGGGATGGCTGGGGACGAGGTATATCGGGGGAGAATTGGCCGGTCAATCGAAAAAATGGAACGGGATGAGCAAAAAGGGATGCGTCCGGAACAGGTGGCCGGCGCCGCTTGCAGGCTGTTAAGCAAAAGGCGCCTTCCAACCCGACGGGCGGTTGGGGCGGCGAATGGTATTTTGTTTTTTCTCAACCGGATATTGCCTTCACGCACGGTACTTTGGGTTTTAGAAAAGCTATATGGGTAACTGGATCTAAGGCATATCCCTTCGGTACCCGCATTGCGGATCTATTTAAGAGGGTTGCCGACAGGGGCCTTAGTAGTCTATGTGAGCGGCAATAAAATGGGATGGATGCACGAAGGGCGTTTGTCCGATCAAAACGGTATGCCGTTATTTTAAAATGTTATGCTGGAGGATAGGAAATGAAAAAAGGGAATCCGGTGGCCTTGCTGCCCATAGCGGTATTTTTGCTGCTGTTTATCGGTTCGGGGCTACTGACCGGAGATTTTTACGCTATGCCGGCCGTAGTAGGCTTTTTAATCGCTTTGGTTGTGGCGTTTTTGCAAAACCCAAAACTGAATTTTCAAAAGAAGCTTACCGTTATGGCTAAGGGTGCAGGCGACGAAAATATTATGGTCATGTGCTTGATTTTTTTGCTGGCCGGCGCTTTTTCGGCCTCTGTCAAAGCGGCCGGCGGCGTGGAGAGCACGGTGAATTTTGGGC
>CAMMKL010000212.1 GCA_946497265.1 uncultured Clostridia bacterium
AACCAGTTTTTCTGCGGCAAAACCGCGTCTACTTTTTGTCCCACGGTCAAAGGCGCTGTGGCGATTTCTTTGCCGTTTGAAAGATATGTAATCTGCCCGACCAATTGCCCTTGCTCCAGCGGCGCGTATAAAAACGGCTGCATTTCAATCTGTGCCGTAACCTGCGGTTCTTCCTCCGAGGAAGGGACTACTACCTGATAAGCACCAAACCCCGATACCGTAACGCTTTCCACTGTACTCCCTACAACCGGAACCTCCACAACGGTATCCGCGGCGTTCAGCGTTTTGCTTTGCACCTGTGAAAATCCATAGTCCAGCATCCTTTTGTGATCGTTCCAATCGTCGGGCGCATTCAGGGTAACCGCAACCAGACGTACGCCGTCGCGCTCGGCACAGGAAACCAAACAGCGGCCGGATTTCTTGGTAAAGCCCGTCTTTACGCCGATGCAGCCCTGATACATGCTCAGCAGGCGGTTGTGATTGCCCATAACGACGGTCTGCTCGGGCTTGACATATTCTACCTTCATACTCCGTTGGGAGGCAATCTCTTGAAATGCCGGCATTTCCATAGCATACACGCCCAAAAGGGCCATATCATACGCCGTGGTATAGTGCTGCTCGTCATCCAGGCCGGACGGGGTGACAAAGTGGGTATCCTTCATCCCGATCTGCTCCGCTTTCGCATTCATCATTTCGGCAAACGCCTCCTGTGAGCCCGCAAGGGCAATGGCGGCGGAGTTCGCCGCGTCGTTGCCGGAACGCAACAACATCCCTTTCGCCAAAGCGTCCAGCGTGACGACGTCCCCGACCTGCAGCCCCATGGAAGAGCCTTCCACCGCCACCATCTGTTGGGTAATGGTAACCTCCCGGTTATCCGCCTGCGCCGCTTCCAATGTTAAAAGGGCTGTCATGATTTTTGTGGTGCTCGCCATAGAGCGTTGCTGCCGCTCATTCTTCGCGTACAGCACTTCTCCGTTGTTCGCACACATCACAATGGCCGACTGGGCCGAAACCTCCACTTCTTTTGCGGATACAGGAGGAATAACGGTTACCAGCAGCAAAAATATGAATAGGATTACTTTCTTTTTCACAATAACCACCTGCCTGCTTCATTTGTATGCAGGCAGGCGGCGGAATAATCCTGTCAAATCGACGGGTCGTCCAGCTTAACGTCCTCTTTTGTCACAGGCTTGGCTGCCTGCTCTTCTTTCGCGGCCTTTTTCGCCGCTTTTCGCTCCCCTTTCTTTTGAAAAAGGGCGTTCAACTTATCGACAACCTCCGGCACCATGCTGATGACTCGGTCTGTAGAGGAATTGAACGGCTCTACCTGTAAAAGGCTTACATTTCCATCGTGGATTGCAAGAAAAGCAATGGGGGTGATGGTGACCCCCGCCCCACTTCCGCCGCCAAACAGATCTTTTTGCGGTAAGCTCTTGGCGGGCAAATCCGACCCGCCCGAAGCAAAGCCGTAAGATACTTTTGAAACCGGGATTACGGTTGTGCCGTCCGGCGTGGTAATCGGCGACCCAATCACCGTGTTGACGTCCACCATTTCTTTGATTTTTTCCATCGTATTGCCCAACATGCCTTCAATTGGATGTTCACTCATAAACATACACCGCCTTATTTCGATTCTCTAATGATACGCAATTTGTTCTCTTGCAGCTTTTCTTTTATCATAGCCTTTAACAGCCGGAACCCCGCCGTAAAGGCAGTTCCCAGCAAATACAACAGCTTGATGCGCGCGTACAGGTAAAAGTCCACCCGGCTTTCCTCTTCGTTAAACCCGGGGTGTATCGCAATTTCCCGCTTCTTGCAGCTTCCATTTGCACAAAGAAAGCCCAAGGCCGGGTAAACGAGTGCACAGGCTTGCCCATATCGGATAGCGGTCTGCGCCGCATCTTCCGCCGAAACCACAAGCTCCAACGACACCCGCCGGATCGACAAATGCCAAAAGATCTTGCGCAGAGCCCCGGCGGCAATGGAAGACAAAAGACGCATCAAGCCTAGAAAACCGCCAAGCCCCCTCTGTGCTATTATATCCTGAATCACCGATTTTTTCTTTTCCGGCTCCGGTTTTTTTTCTTCTTTGGGCAAAGGTTGCTTCTGTTTCTCTTTTTTAGGTTTGGGAGGAGCCAGTGGAATCGAAAAGAATAGGTAGGAAAGCCTGGCTTCTAGCCTCTCCCGGTAAGAAATCCGGATAGACATCGGGCATAAAAGAAGCAGTAACAAAAGCGCTAGTATGGACCCAATTACGATTAGGGCTGTCATAAGACTCCCCCTTTTTATGGCTGCGTTTGGCTAGCGGGAACTTCCTGTTTGGATTTGTTTTCCTGTTCCGGTTTGGGCGTTTCCGGCAGCGGAGGCAAAAAGTCAATGGAAGCAATGCCAAAACAGCGCAGAAAATTGCTGGTAGTACCGTACAACAGCGGTCGGCCGGGAAGCTCCAGCCGGCCTTTTTCCTCAATGAGCGCCTTGCTCGTCAGGCTGCTGAGCACGCCTGAGCAATCCACTCCGCGGATCTGTTCTATAAAAGCCTTGGTCACCGGCTGGTTATAGGCGACAATCGCCAGCACTTCCATCGCGGCGGGTGAAAGGGGCATGTTTCGCCGTATGTCCATAATTTTGCGGATCGGTTCCCCAAATTGCGGCTTGGAACACATCTGATACTTGTCTTCCATTTTTAAAATACACACGCCGCTGTCATCCGACTCCAGACGTTCCATAAGGCTGTCCGCCAGCTTTACCACAGTCGTTTTGTCAATCTCCAGCGCTTCCGCCAGCTTGTCCGCCGATACCGGATCTCCACACGCAAATAAAATCGCCTCTATTGCCGATTGCGTTTCTTTGATTTCCAATGTCTCTCACCGCCGTCCACTAATTTTACCCGAAGCGTCTGCCCTTTGTCTTCTATACGCACGCGCTTGCCCTTTACCAGTTCCAGCACTGCCAAAAAAGTGGCCACCAGTTCCGATTTTTCCCTACTGTTCACAAATAGGGAATCATATGCCAGCTCTTTATTTTTCCAAAGAGATCGAAGCACGTGGACGATACGGGAAGTAACCGAAACAATCCTGCGGGAAACGATTCCGGAAAAAGCTTCGGCTGGAGGCGGGAGCTTTCTCCGCCCTCTCCCCACCGCATTCAGATAAGCGTTTATCAGTTCTTTAAAAGAATGTTCGCGCCGGTAGGTCATATCGTAATCGATCTCCGCCGGCCCACGAACAAACGTATCAAAGCTCATCTGTTCCGCCATCTGAGCCGCGACCCGTTTGCATTCCTGATATTCCAGCAATTGGCCGGTCAGTTCCCGTTTGAGTTGCTCTTCTTCCTCATGTTTGGGCAAGAGGGAAACCGATTTGATATAGACCAAACGGGCCGCCATTTCCAGAAATTCACTGGCCACATCCATATCCTGCTCTTTCATGGCGTGAATATGCTCCAGATATTGATCCAAAAGCTCTGAAATCTGAATGTCATAGATATTCAGTTTATTCTTGGAAATCAGATACAGGAGCAGATCGAGCGGCCCCTCGAAATCCGGCAGCTTGTAAGATATTTTTTCCATATCTCGTTACGGCACCGGCTAAAACCCAAACGGCAGGTTGGCTAGCCACCATACGCCGTTACCCACCAAATTGGATAAAAAGCGCAATGGAACATCAAGTACGCCGATGAAAAGCAGGAAAAAAAGCCCGATCATAATATAATTTTCGTACTGATAGTACTTATAAAGCGCACGATCGGAAAGGAACGCCCCTATAATACGGGAGCCGTCCAAAGGCGGAATGGGAAGCAGGTTAAATACGGCCAGGTTGATATTGATGGATACATAAAAACCAAAAAAGACCGCAACCCATGCCATTACTTCCATAGGCAACCCAATTAACAGGATTATATTATACAAAATGGCGCCGACCAGAGCGGCAATCAGGTTGGAAACCGGTCCCGCCAGGCCCACAAGAGCCATATCCCTTTTGGGGTTGTTCAGGTTTCGGGGATTGACCGGCACAGCC
>CAMMKL010000213.1 GCA_946497265.1 uncultured Clostridia bacterium
ATATTTGATAGGCAGATCCTGCATGCCTTTGAACATCTTTTCCCGCAATTTGGCCAGGGTGCCCTGGGTGATGACCGCCATCAGCTGTGTATAAATAAAGCCGGCCAAAAGGCTGAAGCCGTAAAACACCGCCAAAATCACGACCAGTCCTAAGATCTGCCCGGATACGCTGGCCCAGTCCCCCGTCTTCCAGCTCTGCTCTACCGCTGCAATGACGTTCTGCATAAACACAGACGGAATGGAGCTGATGATGGCGTTAAAGAGGATGCAAATCAAGGTCACGGGTAGAAGGACCGGGTAAAAACCAAACAGCATGCGGATCAGCCGGAGCAGGACGCCCTTCTGGCCGGCCCCCTTTTGAGTTTTCTTATTTGACATCCGAATCACCCGCCTTATTCTGGGAGGTATAAACCTCGCGATAGATGTCGCTTGTCTTTAACAGCTCCTCATGGGTTCCCACCGCGCTGATGCTGCCGCCGTCCATGACGATGATCCGGTCCGCATCCTGCACCGACGCAGTACGCTGGGCAATGATGATTTTCGTCGTCTCCGGAATAAACTGCCGGAATGCCTGGCGGATCAGCGCATCCGTGCGCGTATCCACAGCGCTGGTGGAATCGTCCAGAATGAGGATCTTCGGTTTTTTCAGCAAAGCGCGCGCGATACAAAGCCGCTGCTTTTGCCCGCCGGAAACGTTGGTCCCCCCCTGCTCGATATAAGTATCATACTTCATGGGGAATTGCTGGATAAACTCATCCGCCTGGGCCAGCCGGCAGGCCTCTTCCAATTCCTCGTCCGTCGCATCTTTATTTCCCCAACGCAGGTTTTCCTTGATCGTTCCGGAAAAAAGTTCGTTCTTTTGCAGCACCACGGCAACCTGGTTGCGCAGCGTTTCAAGGTCGTAATCCTTTACGTTGACCCCGCCAACCCGGATCTCGCCTTGCGTCGCATCATATAAGCGCGGGATCAGCTGGATTAAGCTGGACTTGGAAGACCCCGTCCCGCCGATGACGCCGATAATCTCTCCGGAGTTGATATGGAGGTCAATGTCGCAAAGCGCCATTCTTTCCGCAGTTTTGGAATATTTAAAGCTCACGTGGTCAAAATCAATCGAACCGTCCTTTACTTCCGTTACAGGGTTTTCCGGGCTTTGCAGCGTACTCTCCTCGCTTAGAACCTCTACGATTCGTTCGGCGGATTCTGCCGCCATCGTGATCATCACAAATACCATGGAAAGCATCATTAGGCTCATCAGGATCTGAAAGCTGTATGTAAGAAGCGAGGACATCTGGCCTACATCCAGCGCCAGCCCCTGCGAGGTGATTACGGTATAGGAGCCGAAGGACAACACGAACACCATGACCCCGTACACGCAGAATTGCATCAACGGGTTGTTGATTGCAAGGATGCGTTCCGCCTTGGTAAAATCCGCCCGCACATCTTCAGCTGCCGTATTGAATTTCTTTTTTTCATAATCTTCCCGCACATAGGATTTTACCACGCGCATGCCGCGAATATTCTCCTGAATGGAGCTGTTGAGCGCGTCGTACTTCTTAAACACCCGCCGGAACAAAGGCATGGTCTTGCGGATGACGACGAGCAGCCCAATCCCAAGGATCGGAATGGTCACCAGGAAAATCAGCGCCATTTTCCCGCCCATGATAAAGCCCATCGCAAAGGAAAAAATCAGCATCAGCGGACAGCGGATCGCCGTGCGGATAATCATCATATAGGCCATCTGGACGTTTGTAATATCCGTAGTAAGTCGCGTTACCAAACTGGACACGGAAAATTTGTCGATGTTCTCAAAAGAGTAGCCCTGTATTTTATAAAACATGTCTTTGCGCAAGTTACGTGCAAATCCACAGCTTGCCGTCGCACAGGCCGATCCGGCCAATGCACCGAAGGTCAGAGAAAGCCCGGCCATTACCAGCAGCAACACTCCATATTTTACAAGCACTTCCATGGAGCATCCGTTTTTAATTTCGTTAACAAGGTTGGCAGTCAGAAACGGGATAATACATTCCAGCACCACTTCTCCGGACACTAAGACCGGAGCAAGGATCGACGGCTTTTTGTATTCCCGGATACTTTTCGCCAAGATTTTGATCATGTAGGTCCTTCCTTTCCATTATTTTTTATATTTAGCCCATTGCCCGCATACTTCTCTTCCCCCTTTTTTGCTTCTACGCTCCTTTTCCAAGCGGATGGAATCTATAGCTCAACCAGACAATATGGGTATCTACATCTTTTCAGGCAATACCGCCATTGTATCGACAGATGGGCCGAGTCGTTTCCAATCAGGCGCGAATAAAAAGAAGCAGATCCCCACCGGAGGGATCTGCCAATTCATACTGACTTTTATCGGACCATTTCTACCACAATCATTTGGAATAAATAGTGCACAATCGCACTCTATGACAGACTCCACCCCTTATTCCAATAAAAGCTATTATAATGTTTTTTTCCACAAAAGTCAATAGGGCTTTCCGCAGCTTTTTTGCAGATTCTCAATCCGGTCCACTCTTTATTTCAAGTTTCTCATCGCTATATTTCCAAAGATACCCGGCGTGCGAAACGTCCCCCCTGGGGCCAAAGCGCCATGCGAAAAGATTTCTCCTCTTTTCGTTTTGAAGGCATGCAGATAGTCATCAAATAAAAACAAAAGGGTCGTTTCACAGATTTCCATCCCGGTTTTCTCCTGAAATCTTTTTGAACACCTCATTGGCGTGCCGTTCCAATACATCGGATTTTGTAACGGCAATTCCCCACTTTTCATCTCCCAATACAAGGAGGGTATCTCCCGCTTTAATTCCAAAGACCTCCCTGGCTTCTTTTGGAATAATAATTTGTCCTCTTTCCCCCACCTTTACGGTTCCAAAAACATAATGGCCCTTTGGTATTTCCATAAAACACGCCTCTCCAAAATACATACTAATATGTTTTTCATATTAGTATGTATTTTATCCGTTCTTTTTTCCACCGTCAACCTTTTTCTTTTTCAGGACTTGACATTATTTTTTTATTCCATTACGCTGACGGCAGAGCCGCCGGCAGCTCTCATTTTTATTTAAAAGGAGAGCTTTATCATGTATCATGCGACCTTTCAGGGGAGCCACTACCATATTGGATTTCAGTGGGGGGATCGACTGGCGAGGTGCGGAAAATTTATTTTGGAGAGCATTCCTTTTCCAATTACAGAGGCGCGCATCCAGTTTGCCAAACAGTGTAACCCCATTTACCGGGAATACTTTCCCCAGGTATTGGAGGAAATCCAAGGAATTGCGGATGGACAAAGGTGCTCAGTAGATGCTTTGCAAACGGTTTTATTCAGCATGTATGCCATGCCTCCCGCCTGTTGCTGCTCCTGCTTTGCAGTTTCAAACGCAGATCATATTCTGTTTGGGCGCAACAGTGACTTTCTGACCGCGCTTGAATCAAACAATAGGAATATCATCTATCGGTTCTCTTCCGACTCTTTTTCCTTTACCGGGAACACCACAGCCTTTGTGCAGATGGAGGACGGTGTAAATGAAAAGGGGCTTGCAATCGGCCTGACTTGCGTTTATCCTCCCTTTATCCAACCAGGAATGAACGCTGGACTTCTGCTGCGATTCTTTTTGGAACGGTGTCAGACGGCACAGGAAGTCGTCTGGTGGGCTGAAAGGCTTCCAATCGCTTCCGCCCAGACGTTTACCGTAGCGGACACCAAGGGGGATATTTTGGTACTGGAATGCTATGCAGGCGGCCTGCAGGTAATCCGGCCAAAAAAGAAGCGGCCCTTTGTCTGCGCTACCAATTTGTTTCACTCGGTCGAGTTTGCGCCAAAAAACCGGCTTGATATCGACAGCTGGAAGGCGGAACCTCGATACCAAACGATGGTTCGGCGACTGGAGCAGTGCGCTCCTCTGATGGGGCTAGTGGAAGCAAGGGATCTGCTTGCAGGGAAAAACGGGTTTCTTTGCCAGTATGACAGAACCACCGGAAAGGACACCGTTTGGTCCG
>CAMMKL010000214.1 GCA_946497265.1 uncultured Clostridia bacterium
ACCATGAGATCGAAGGTTCCCATGTTGACATCGGCGTAGACGTGGCGAAAAAATACAAGGAAAACGAGGCCGTTGTCCACGCAATCCACGCACATCACGGCGATGTGGAAGCCAAAACGGTTATCGCCTGCATTGTGCAGGCTGCCGACGCGATCTCCGCCGCCCGTCCCGGAGCGCGCCGCGAAAACCTGGAAAACTACATCAAGCGCCTGGAAAAGCTGGAAAATGTCGCCGCATCCTTTGAAGGGGTAGAACGTTGCTTTGCCATCCAGGCCGGGCGTGAGATCCGTATTATGGTTAAGCCCGAAATAGTAAACGACGAACGCATGATCCCGCTGGCGCGCGAAATCTGCAAGAAAATTGAGGACGATCTCGATTATCCCGGGCAGATCAAGGTCAACATCATACGGGAAAGCCGTGCAATTGAATACGCAAAATAAGCTGTTGTTTTTAGGCTCGTTTCGGATGGAAACGAGCCTAATTTTTATTAAGAACACCAATTGCCGTTTACAGGTTTTTAAAACCGTACGCCGTCAATACTGCCACAATGATAAAAAACACAAATAGCAGCCCCATTTGCAAAAGCTCGTTTCCTGCGATCTCCTGAAGATAAGGCGCTGACAATCCCAGCAATCCAAAGCATCCTATCGGCGGTATTCGTTCCCGAAAAACCATACAAAAATCCACTGTAGAAGAGAGCAGCCCAATTCCAAACAAAGGCATTGTAAAAAGCAATCCTAGTTTCCAATCCGCCGCCCCCATGATTAACGCGATTCCCAAAGCTGCTTTTATCGTTTCTTCCATTCCCATATCTTAAATCTCCCTTCATTCTTTTCCTTCTTGTCCCCCTGTTCCTTTGCTCACATGGCATCGTTACAGGCTACAAGCGATTTGAGCGAGTAAAAGCTTTTATTGTTTCCTATTATAGTAAACAAATTTACTAGAATCAATAGTAAATTTGTTTACTGTGATAAAATTTGCGCACCTTAAAATAGGAGGCAAATTTTATGGACTACAGGAAACGGATTCGGGACCTACGGGAAGATCACGACTTAACACAGGAACAGGTAGCGCAAATTTTGGGTACCTCACAAACGATGTACGCGCGTTACGAAAGGGGGGCAAACGAACTGCCGATCCGACATCTGATCAAGCTCTGCCGGTATTATCATGTCTCCTCCGATTATATTTTGGGTTTAGAGGGCGTCCAAAAGGGGAAAATCCAAAAGTCGAAAGGATAGCCGCATCAAAGAGCCTCACAAATCGCCGGTTTGCCCGCAGGCTTTGCCGGAAACAGGAGCGACAGGCTTTTAAAAGCTACACATATTGGAAAATATAAATGACAAAATGGCCGGTCAGGTGTATAATAGAAATAAGCAGATTGTTTGTTAATTCAAAGAGTATTGGAGTACCGCTTTGTTCAAAGAGGAACCCCTGCGGAAGATGCGCGGCCATTTCCAAAGGCGCTAAATCCGTGGCTTAAAATGTGGTTTCACTTTTTCGAAAACGTACAAATGGAAAAGAGAAGGTTTTACAAATGAATATCTTATGCATTGGCGATGTTGTTGGAAGCAACGGCTGCCGCTTTTTACGCGCGCGCCTTCCCCAACTGAAAAAGCTCAAACAGATCGATCTGGTGGTTGCCAACGGGGAAAACTCCGCGGATGGCAACGGCATTACCCCCGCCTCCTTCGATTATCTTATCACCAGCGGGGTGGATGTCGTCACCACCGGAAACCACTCCTTCCGCCGGAAGGAGAGCTATCCGCTATACGAGGAGAAAGAAACCTTGCTTCGCCCGGCGAATTATCCCGAGGGCAGTACGCCGGGACGCGGCATGTGCCTGGTGGATTTGGGCCGCGTCCGGGTAGCCGTCATCAATTTAATGGGTACCGTCTATCTGGAAAGCCTGGCGTGCCCGTTTGCCGCCGCCGATAAGCTCATCGCTGAAGCAAAAAAGGAAACGCCTATTATCATTGTCGATTTTCACGCGGAGGCGACCGGTGAAAAACGCGCGTTGGGTTACTATGTAGACGGCCGCGTTTCCGGTATGTTCGGCACCCATACCCATGTTCCTACCGCCGACGAGTGCGTACTTCCCCAGGGAACCGGTTATATTACCGACGCCGGCATGACGGGCGCGGTGGAATCGGTTCTGGGCGTAAAACCAGAAATCATCATAGAAAAAATGAAAACCAAACTTCCGGTGCGATTTGAATGGGTTACGGGCGGCCATAATAAAATGGATTGTGTCCTTTTTGAGGTAGAGGAGAAAACCGGCCGTTGCCGGTCTGCCGAACGCCTTCAAATCCAATAAATTTGCCGAAAAGTATTGGACAGTTTACAAAAATCTAGTAATAATATTCCCTTTATTCCTTTGAGCAATTTTAATCCACCGGAAATTATATACAATTAGTATGTAAAAACTTTCACTTATTATCCTTCCGGGAGGGTTGGTTATGGAAGTACTAAAAGTTTCTTCTAAATCTGCTCCAAATTCTGTAGCAGGCGCCATTGCTGGTGTAATCCGGGAATTAGGATGTGTCGAAGTACAAGCAGTAGGTGCTGGCGCGGCCAACCAAGCAATCAAAGCGGTTGCTGTTGCGCGCGGTTATCTTGCCCCTGCGGGGGTGGATCTCATCTGCGTTCCCGCTTTCGCCAATGTTACCATCGACGGTGAAGACCGCACGGCGATCAAGTTGATTGTAGAACCCAGATAAGGCGCAAAATACCGGGGCGGTGCAAGCCACCGCCCTTTCCTTATTCTTAGTCAGAAGAAGGTCAAAAATTAATAGGAATTTAGTTTGATTATAAAAACAATCTGTGCTATAATAAACAATAGGTTTTAATTGCCTATTATCAACAAATATATTCTTGGCTTTTCTACAAATTTTTCACAATTTTCACTAAGGCTGAACGGCTATTAAGGAGAGTGCTGAAATTTGATTACAGGTACTTGTTTACGGAATGCAATCATTTCGGGTGCGAACAATATTTCAAAACACAAAACTGAGATTGATGAGCTCAATATTTTTCCTGTCCCTGATGGGGATACCGGAACCAACATGTCTATGACCATCACCGCCGCTGTAAAAGAACTGGAAAAATCGGATAGCGACGGGGCTGGTGAAATAGCCCACATGACGGCTTCTTCCATGCTGCGGGGGGCACGCGGAAATTCAGGCGTTATTTTATCGCTTCTTTTCCGCGGCTTTTCCAAAGGGTTGGAAGGGCTTCAAACCGCCGACGGCACAGACCTTTCCAGCGCTTTGGGCCTTGGCGTGGACGCCGCGTACAAAGCGGTGATGAAACCCACCGAGGGGACCATCCTGACTGTGGCCCGCGTCGCCTATGAAAAGGGCAAGGCTGCAGCCGCCATCGACAGCGACCCGGTCTATGTATGGAGCGCTATCTGCAAAGGTGCTGCCGAAGCGTTGGAAACCACTCCCGAACTGCTGCCTGTGCTGAAAAAAGCCGGCGTGGTAGACGCGGGCGGAAAGGGCCTGTGCATCATCTTCGACGGCATGCTTTCCGTTTTTAAAGACGGATTTATTATTCAAAACGATATGGCCGCCGGACAGCGTCAGGAGACGGAGGAGGCCGATTACTTCCGCAGCGCCGCCGCAGAATTTGATCAGGACATTACCTTCACCTACTGCACGGAATTTATTGTGGGGCGCGATCTTGAGGTGCTTACGAGCCCCTTGGAACTGCGCGCTTACCTGGAAACCATTGGCGACTGCGTCGTGGTGGTAGATGACGAAGAGATCATCAAGGTACACGTGCACACCGAAAATCCCGGCCTTGCCTTGCAGGAGGCTTTAAAATACGGCCAGCTTCTGACCGTAAAGATTGAGAATATGAAAGAACAGCACCGCAAAGCGGCTGAGGCCAATGAGCGCGCCAAAGCCAAAGCGGAGGCCGAAAAAGCGGTAGCGCTGCAGCCGGCGGAGCCGACCGAGGAAATCGGTTTTGTCTCGGTGGCTGCGGGC
>CAMMKL010000215.1 GCA_946497265.1 uncultured Clostridia bacterium
CTTGCTGCCATTGCTGCGGTCAAGCCCGGCGCTGCATGCAGCGATGTGGACAAAGCCGCGCGTGATAGGATATACAACGCAGGCTACGAGGGCTGTTTCGGCCACGCCACCGGTCATGCGGTCGGCTTGGAAATTCACGAAGCGCCCCGGTTTTCCACCGGCGATAAAACATTGCTCAAGCCCGGTATGGTGATGACGGTGGAACCCGGCGTCTATCTTCCCGGTAAATTCGGCGTGCGCATCGAAGATATGGTGGCCGTGACTGAGGGCGGATGCCGGAACCTGACGCATTCCCCGAAGGAACTGATTGAGCTGTAGCGCCTAGCGCTTTTTCCCCAAAAGGGTTTGAATGAGGGGTTGCCTTGTTTGCTTTCTTTATTCTGTGATGGGAGAAATTTCGGCGGATGCCCCCATGATTTTTACGAAAATACTTGCAAAAACGAAGGAAGTAAGATAAACTTAAACACAGAACATTTAACACTGGAGGATTATCTATGATATCAGCAGGAGATTTTAGAAACGGCGTCACTTTTGAAATGGACGGCAACGTGGTGTCTATTGTGGAATTCCAGCATGTAAAGCCAGGAAAAGGCGCGGCGTTTGTCCGTACAAAGATCAAGAACGTGATCACCGGCAGCGTAGTGGAAAAGACGTTCAGCCCT
Organism: uncultured Clostridia bacterium; assembly: GCA_946497265.1. Classification (GTDB taxonomy): domain Bacteria; phylum Bacillota; class Clostridia; order Oscillospirales; family Acutalibacteraceae; genus CAMMKL01. The sequence continues at coordinate 663 of CAMMKL010000215.1, forward strand.
ACCGACAAATTCCCCACGGCATACATTGAGCGCAAGGATATGCAGTATCTGTACAACGACGGCGATCTGTATTATTTTATGGATATGGAAACCTACGAGCAGCTTCCTATTGGTAAGGACGTCCTCAGCGACAATTTCAAGTTTGTAAAGGAAAACATGGAGTGCAAGGTCATGTCCTACAAAGGCAAAGTGTTTGGCGTGGAGCCGCCGTTCTTTGTGGAACTTCAGGTAACCGAGACCGATCCCGGCTTTAAGGGCGATACCGCTACCAACGCCACCAAACCCGCAACGCTGGAGACTGGGGCGGAAATCCGCGTACCACTCTTTATCGACCAGGGGGAAATGATCCGCATTGATACCCGTACCGGCGAATATATGGAGCGTGCGTAACCCGCAGCCCTCTGCCCGGTAATGAATAGCCGATTTGAGAATTAAGGAGGTATAGGTAATGACAATTACAGAGAAGGCCGCTTACATCAAAGGCTTGCTGGAAGGGTTGGATCTTGACCAAAACAGCAAGGAAGTTAAGGTAATCAACGCCATGATGGAACTTCTGGATGATATGGCGCTTGCCGTTTCCGATCTGGAAGATGGTTACAGCGATTTGGCCGACCAGCTTGACGAGGTCGATGAGGACTTGGGTACTCTGGAAGAAGAGTATTATGGGCTGGACGAGGAAGACGATGAGGACGAAGACGGTGAGGATGTCTTCTACGAGGTCACCTGCCCTACCTGCAATGAAACGATCTGCCTTTCTGAGGATATTCTTTTAAAAGGCGAGATGGATTGCCCAAACTGCGGCGAAAATCTGGAATTTGACTTTGACGGCCTATGCGATGACGATGACGGCTGTGATTGTGGCTGCCATGATAAAGATGGTCACGAAGAATCATAAAATACAAAAATGGTCACGCAATGGAGCGGACGAGGCCAATAGGCCTTGTTCGCTCTTTTTTGCTATTATACAATCAGGGTATCCACTGAGAAGATATAAACGATACTTATGGACTCTTTTGAAAAACGCTATACGACATTTTTCGAAAAGAACTTTACGATTGTTGGTAATGTGGGTATAATAGCGAGTAGATAAACGACAAAAGGAGAGGATTGCAATGTCTAAAAAGATTCGAATCGGAATTGTCGGTTACGGCAACCTTGGCCGCGGCGTAGAGCTTGCGATTAGCCAAAACGAAGATATGGAGCTGGTGGGCGTGTTTACCCGCCGTGATCCGGAACAGTTGACGCTGGCCACCGATGCCCCCAAATACCGGGTGGAGGACGCCGCCGGCATGCAGGGGGAAATCGACGTTATGATCCTGTGCGGCGGTTCGGCAACCGACCTGGCTGTGCAGGGCCCGCAGTTTGCCGCACAATTCCATACGGTAGACAGCTTTGATACGCATGCTAAGATCCCGGAATATTTTGCCGCCATGGATAAGACCGCCAGGGAAAACGGAAAAGTGGCCGCTATCTCCGTCGGCTGGGACCCCGGCTTGTTTTCGATCAACCGCGCTTATGGCGACGCCATTCTGCCGCAAGGCAAGACCTACACCTTCTGGGGCCGCGGCGTCAGCCAGGGCCATTCCGACGCGATCCGCCGAGTCAAGGGTGTGAAGAACGGCATTCAGTATACCATACCGATCGAAGACGCGGTGGAACGTGTGCGTACCGGGGAAGATCCGGAGCTTACCACACGGCAAAAGCACCTGCGCGAATGCTTTGTAGTGGCGGAAGAAGGCGCGGACCATGCGGCCATCGAGCAAGAAATCAAAACGATGCCCAATTATTTTTCCGATTATGATACCATTGTGCATTTCATTACGGAAGAAGAGCTCAAAGCCGAACATAGCGCCATGCCGCACGGCGGCTTTGTCATCCGCAGCGGTAAGACGGGAAAAGACCGGAATACCAAGCACATCGTGGAATATTCTTTAAAACTTGATTCCAACCCAGAATTTACTTCCAGCGTTTTGGTGGCCTATGCCCGCGCGGTGTATCGTTTGGCTCAGGCGGGGCAAAGCGGCGCAGTGACGGTGCTGGATATTGCACCGGCCATGCTTTCTCCCAAAGACGGCGCACAACTGCGCAAGGAACTTCTGTAACCCTTTCATCTATAGGATCGTCCTTACGAGGGCGCCCGGATTCCCCTGTTCGTGGGGATATCCGGGCGCCTTTTTGACACACTAGTTAGGAGGATCGGGAATCGATACCAAACTGATCGGCAAGTAAAAATGGATTGCCATAATGCGGGATTTCAGAACTTGATTTCCAGGTGTTTCCGTCAGGCTATTGCCGGCCGGTTATTCTCGATCCCATCCAACAACCTATGCGCGGAGTGATGAATGTGAATCAGTTGCAAAAACGGACGATCGCTTTGTTTTGCCTTTTGATGTGCTGTACGGTAGCGCTGATGGGCACGGTTTATTCCCTGACCATGGGAGGAACCCTGAAAGCGGCCGCGACGGAACAGAGTTCCTACCGGCTTAACGTATCTACCGGCAGGGGGATGATTTACGATTGCAACCAAAAACCGATTACCAAAGGCGAAGAACGGCTGGTTGCGGCGGTCATGCCCTGCGTGGAATCGGCAAACGCCCTGCAAAAGGTCGTGAAAGGGCAGGAACGGGAAGAGGTTTATCAAACGTTAACGGAGGGAAAGCCGTTTTTGTTTCGCCTGCCGCAAAAGATTGAGCCGGCCGAGGGGATCGACGTGTTTACCATCGCCGACCGTTACCCCCAGACCCCGACCCTTGCCCATATACTGGGCTATTTAAACGGAAGCGGGGAAGGGGTTGCCGGAATCGAAAAGGCGTATAACGATTATCTATCCACTGACTGCGGCGGCATTTCTGTGCGTTACCCGGTCGATGCGGTCGGCAGGGTATTGCCCGGTGAGGAGAGGACGGTCGAAGACACCTCCAACCTACAGGAGAAAGGTGTTGTGCTCACCATCAACAGCGAACTGCAGACCCTGGCCGAAACCGCCGCTCGCAAATATTTGAAAAAAGGGGCGGTGGTGATCACCAGCCTGCCCGATAACGCCCTGCGTGCAGTAGTGAGTTTGCCGGATTTTTCCGCCGCCGACGTATCGGCTTCGCTGAACGGAGCCGATTCCCCGATGCTAAATCGTGCCTTTTCTTCCTATAATGTGGGATCGGTTTTCAAGCTGGTAGTAGCCGCCGCCGCTCTGGAAGCGGGAATATCCCCCGACGAAACCTACGAGTGTGTAGGTCAAATCGATGTGGATGGTCAAGCGTTCCACTGTTTTTCCGGCAAAGGGCATGGGATGGTGGAACTGAACAACGGGATTGCCTATTCCTGCA
>CAMMKL010000216.1 GCA_946497265.1 uncultured Clostridia bacterium
CTTCGGCGCTTTTTCCTGCCCGTCAGCCTCAGCAGACGGAACCTCCGCCTTTGATACGGCATCCCGCGCAGGTGCCCGCCGCTGGGACATCAGCTCGTTGATCTTATCAAAATCAACCACCACCTCACCAGGGGCAGGCCGGGCCGGGGCGTCCTCACCCATGCCAGGGATCACAGACTGCTTCGGCTCAGTGTGTTCCTCCGCTTTTTTCGGCGCGGCGGCTTCCGGGGCCGGGGGCTTCTGCATTGACGGGGCATCTTCCACAGGCGTATCACCGGGGCGATCCTGGCCAGGGGACTCTGGGCTTGTTTTCAGCTTGTCATCTGCCATTCACTAACCTCCTTTAATTTCAGCGTGTTGCATAAAAATCAAAGCTAATTTTCTATCGAAAAAATTCCCCCCTTTCCAAGTCTACCACGCAAAAAGACCGCCCAGGTTTTTCCCGGACGGCCCTCTGCGTAATGTGATAGTCTTTAATTTTATTTTTTCGGATTGTAGGCTCCGAAAAGCCTTATTTTTGCAGTTTTCCTATTTTATATGGCCCTTAGGCTGGTTGCAATCAACCATTTGATAAAAAAACAAAAAGCTATGCTGAATAGCGTCGGCGTAATAAGATGTATAGTGGATGTAAAAGGAGGGGCATATCAAAGGATATGCCCTTCTTTCAACTGTACCAATTTTTTTATATAAGACTTGTAATCGCCGCCACGCTCATTAGATTTCTTCGCCGTCAAAAAATGGGCTATAAAGGCTTCCCGGTCGGCTCTTGCTGTTTGTACGACGGCCTGTATTGTTTGTAAGACGACTTCCCGCAGGTACAACTTTTACTATGTGGGGCGTGCATTTTCTGCCCCTTTCGTCAAGTCAATAGGTCTTTCAATTCTAAAATAATCTGCTCTTTGCCTTTTACCTCTCCTCTCCACCCGGCAAGTATCATTTCTAAGAGCAGGGTTTTGAAAATGTTGTCCATGAACTCGGCGTTTCTATGTACCATAAGCAAAACAAAAATGATTCGTAAAACTGCTCTTTTGCAAGCTGTTCTACAAGTTTTTTCATCATGTCAAGATTCATATGCTCACTATCCGGTGTGCAAATCAGATACCACAAACCGGGATATTTTCTAACCCATTGTAAAAAACGGATTGTGTGTTTATCCCGTTATCAGCCGTTTTCTTTACTGTAATTCGGTAAATGCGGCCAACGAACGGGGTAGATATTATTCCAAATCAGCCCCGTCTGCGGTATAATAGAAGGGAAACAAAAGATAGGGGGAGATTTTATTTATGGCAATTGAGCAGGTAAAAGAATATTTCCGGCAGTGGGGAATGGAAAAAAGGATTCAGGAGTTTACCGTCTCTTCGGCGACCGTAGAGTTGGCAGCGCAGGCATTGGGCTGTGAGGCGGAACGTATTGCAAAAACACTTTCTTTCCAGGTTTTGGATTCGGTAGTGCTGATTGTGGCTGCGGGAGACGCCAGGATTGACAACAAAAAATTCAAAGCACAGTTCCAAACCAAAGCGAAAATGCCGGAACCCAGCGATGTTGAAAAATTGGTCGGCCACGCGGTCGGAGGGGTATGCCCGTTTGCGGTTCGTAAGGGGGTAAAGGTGTATTTGGATACGTCGCTTAAGCGGTTTTCTACGGTGTTCCCCGCTTGCGGCAGCAGCAACAGCGCGATAGAACTTACCATACAAGAGCTGGAACATTATTCTCAAAGCCTTGGCTGGGTGGATGTTTGCAAAGGCTGGCTGCCTGACGGTCACACAACCGTTCAGTAAGCAGCCCTGTTTGAGGGGGAAGGCTCTAGCTTGTGGAAGGAAAAGTTTTCACGAAAGCTAACGGTACGGTATGCCGCTTTTCCAACAGGGGATAATGAAAGGGAAAGGGGTGTTGCCATCATGATGGATATTATCGTAATCGGGGCTGGATGCGCCGGGCTTACGGCTGCAGTTTATGCTGTCCGCGCGGGCCTTTCCGTGTTGGTATTGGAAAAAGGCCTGTATGGCGGCCAAATTGCGATCACCGATACGGTGGAAAACTATCCTTCTATCGAGAAGATATCAGGTTATGAGCTGGCCGAAAACATATATAAACAGGCGATCCATCAGGGTGTACGGATTGTTTTTGAGGAAGTGGTTTCCGTCCAGCTGGAAGGCGGCCAAAAAACAGTAACGACCTCATCCCATTCGTACTCTGCCCGCGCTGTTATCATCGCCAATGGGGTAAAACGCCGCAAATTGGAGTGCGAAGGGGAAAAAGAGCTTACCGGTAAAGGGGTTTCCTACTGCGCCACCTGCGATGGAGCCTTTTTCCGAGGCAAAGAGGTAGCTGTGGTGGGAGGTGGGAACACTGCTTTGGAAGACGCCTTATTTCTTTCCAACTTGTGTAAAAAAGTAACCATGCTGCTTCGCGGGAAGGTTTTTCGCGGGGAATACGTGCTACAGCAGGCAGCGGCACGCCGCAAAAACATAGAGGTGCTTTATGAAACTACCGTACTTCGTATGGAGGGGGAACAACAATTGGAGCGGTTGGTAATCCGCCGCAAAGGTCAGGATACGGAAAAAATCCTGGATGTTAGCGCGGCTTTTATTGCCATCGGCCTGATTCCGGAAAACCGTTTGTTTTGTATGTTAGAACAGGACGAGCACGGCTATCTGATCGCGGACGAAAATTGCCGGACACGGATTCCGGAAGTATATGCTGCAGGCGATACCAGAAGCAAACTGCTGCGTCAGATTATTACCGCTGCGGCTGATGGAGCGGTAGCGGCCTTTCAGGCAGCGAATGCCATTAACCGTTCCAAAAAGCCATTGGTTTAAAGGCTAGCTTCCCACCATCCTTCCCGGTTTGTTGCTCCGGTGGTTTCTTACCCATGGCTTTTATATGGTCTTACAGTTGTGCGTTTCGGAACATTGCAACACCTCCTGCTGTAGCTTCTTTCTACAACAGGAGGTGCTTTGCTGGATAGTCCATTTCTGGGGAATATTATGTTTTGCACTTTCTTGCAATAAGATTATATAATTTTAAGTTATGGATAATAACGGACGACAGAAACGACTCGCCCAAGTATATACACTTCCTCTGCGATAATCGGTTCAAAATCAGGGTTTTCCGGCTGAAGGCGGATATGTCCCTCCTCGCGATAAAAACGTTTGACTGTGGCTTCATCTTCTATCAGAGCCACCACAATATCACCGTTTTCGGCCACCGGGGTTTTGTGTGTGATCACAATATCGCCGTCCAAAATACCGGCATTTTTCATGCTCTCACCCACTACCCGCAAAGCAAACAGCTCCCGGCCGCGCCGCTGGGATTCACTGATTGGCACATAGCCCTCCACTTCTTCCAGAGCGAGGATCGGAAGCCCGGCCGTAACCCGGCCTAAAATTGGTACTGCCGTACTGCGCTCTTCCCCTGTGATGTGAATAGCCCGGTTAAGCCCGGCCTGACGTGAAATATAACCGTTTTCTTCCAATGTTTTTAGGTGGGCATGTACGGTAGAGGTAGACTTTAACCCTGTAGCATTGCAAATCTCCCTGACCGAGGGGGGCAGCCCATCCTGAGCGCGTTCTTTCAGGTAAGCTAATATTTTCTCTTGGCTGGCAGTCAACTTTTTCAAGCGGCAGCGCCTCCGTTTCCACATCAAATTCATCTTTTCCCTAAAAAATGCTTAGGCATTTTTTAGGTCAGTTTATTATAACATAAATACGTTGAAATTTCAAACAAATGTTTGAGTGAATAATTCACAAATTTTGCTGTGAATATTCAAGGAATATTCACAGCATATTAACAACTCATTTTGGACTGCATATTATAATGAAACCGTACTCAAAGAGATGGAGCCGCACCATCCGAGTACATGTTCTACCCTCCTCAATATACCCCTCAAGCTAATGAGAAGAAGCCGAATCTTTTGGATTCGGCTTCTTCTTATTATAAGTAAAACGGAAAAAAGGTTGCAA
>CAMMKL010000217.1 GCA_946497265.1 uncultured Clostridia bacterium
GCCTTTGGTCGTTTAGGGGTAGTCCGAAGGGGGATCGAAACCCCCTTCGGCGGCTTTTTGCGCCCTTTTTGTCCGCACAAAAAGGGCGGGCCCGCGCGGCCTGAGCGCATACAATCAAACAAAAATTCATTTTATATACAGGGTTGGGAAACCGGAAAAAGAAACTTGCCTGAAACAAAAAACGAAAAAAGAAAAGACTGCGCGGTCTGAGCGCGTAAAATAAGAAAAAATTTAATTTAAGTGTAAGGGTTGGGGAACCGAGAGAAGCCCCTTTCCTCAAAATATAAATAAATATTATTCCTCCACGGGACAGGCTTCAATGTGCCACAGCTCTTCCGCATATTGCTTTATGGTACGGTCGCTGCTGAAAATACCTGCGTTTGCCGCGTTCAGCAGGCATTTACGGCCGAAGGCGCTGCGATAGCGGTAATCGCGTATCGCACGCAGCTTGGTATCCACATAAGAAGGCAAGTCGTACAAAAGGAAATAGTTGTCCGGCCGGTGCCAGCTTGCCCCTTCCAGCAGGCTGGTATACAGCTCGTGGAACATCCCGGTGCCGCCGTCGTCAAACGTGCCGTCCACCAGGGTATCCACGACGCGGCGGATGCGGGGGCTGCGCTTATAAATCCGTTTCGGGTCGTAGGTGTCCCGGATCTCGTTGATTTCCTCTACACGCGCGCCGAAGATGTAGTTGTTCTCCGCTCCGGCCTGCTCCACGATTTCGATGTTGGCCCCGTCTAGGGTTCCCAGGGTGACCGCGCCGTTTAACATCAGCTTCATGTTGCCGGTGCCGCTTGCCTCGGTGCCGGCGGTGGAAATCTGTTCGGAGATGTCGGCTGCGGGTATCAGCTTTTCCGCATACGAACAATTATAGTTGGCAACAAAGAGCACTTTCATTAGGCCGTCCATCTCCGGATCGCTGTTGACCATGCGGGCAATCTCATTGATATATTTGATGACGGCCTTGGCCCTAAAATATCCGGGCGCAGCTTTGGCGCCGAACAGAAAGGCGGTGGGGGTAAAGTTCTTGATTTTGCCCTCTTTTAAACGGAAATAGATGTCCACAATGGAAAAAGCGTTTAAGAGCTGGCGTTTATATTCATGCAGGCGCTTTACCTGGATGTCGAAGACGAATTCCGGATTGATAAAAACGCCCTCGTGCTTAAGCAGATAGTCGCTTAGCTGTTTTTTCTTTTCCAGTTTGATTGCGTTGAAGCCGCGGATTGCCTTGGGGGTAATCCGGGCCTGAAGCTGTTTGAGTTCGGTCAAATCCGTGACCCAGCCGGGGCCGATCAGGCGTGTAAGCATACCGGCAAGCTCCGGGTTGCACAAGCCCAGCCAGCGGCGCTGGGTGATGCCGTTTGTTTTGTTCTGGAAACGTTCGGGGTACACTTTGTACCAATCGGCAAGGGTGTCTTCCTTTAAAATTTCGGTATGGATTTTTGCCACGCCATTCACGTAACGGGAACCGTATACGGCCAGGCGGGCCATGTGGATCTGCCAGTCGTCTACTATGCGCATGGCTTCCATCTCTGTTTCGGGCATGCCCAGGTCGGTAAACTCCACCAGCATGCGGTCGTTGATTTTTAGAATAATCTCATATACTTCAGGCAGTACCGAAGAGAACAGATCCCGGTTCCATTTTTCCAAGGCCTCCTGCATGACGGTGTGGTTGGTGTAGGAAAAGGTCTTGCGGGCGATTTCAAAGGCTTCCTCAAAGGGAACCCCGTCTTGTCCTAACAGCCGAATCAATTCCGGGATCGAGACTGTGGGATGGGTGTCGTTGAGCTGTATCGCGCAGTGCTCGGCAAACCGGCCGTAGCCTTCGCCGTAAGTTTTATGATAACGCCGGATGATGTCCTGTAGGCTGGCGCTGCAAAAGAAATACTGTTGCTTCAGGCGCAGGCGGCGGCCTTCGTCGGTGCTGTCGTTCGGATAAAGAACCCGGCTGATCTCCTCGGCCTGGTTCTTCTCCCGCACTGCTTCGTCGAAATGCTGGTCGTTGAACGCCGTAAAGTCAAATTCGGTAAGAGCCTCGCTCTGCCACAGGCGCAGGGTGTTTACATTATGGGTGTTGTAGCCGATTACCGCCATATCATAGGGAACGGCGCGCACGGTCTGGCCCGCGAATGAAACGTTCACGGCGTCTTCCTCCCGGCGAATGCACCACGGGTCGCCCAAAGCCGTCCAGTTGTCGGCCGTTTCCTTCTGGAATCCGTTTTCGATGCTCTGTTTGAACAGGCCGTCCTTATACCGGATCCCGTAACCGTCCAGCGGGATGTCGTGGGTAGCGGCGGAATCCAGGAAGCAGGCGGCCAGGCGGCCGAGTCCCCCGTTGCCCAACGCAGCGTCCTCCACCTCTTCCAGCAGGGAAAGGTCTGCCCCTTGTGCCCGAAGCAGTTCGCGGACGGGTTCCAGCAGGTTCAGGGCGTAAAGGTTTTGAAACACCATGCGTCCCATCAGGAATTCGGCGGAAAGGTAGTAGGCGCGGCGTGTTGTCTGATACGCCTTACGGCTTTTGCTCCAACGGGGGGCAATATAGGCCGTTACTACCTGGCCTACCACGTTGTGCAGCTCGTTCGCCGAAAGCGCCGCAAGCTCTTTGCCGTACAGTCCCCGGCCGGTTTCCTGCAGGCTGTTGAGCAGCCGGGCGTTTTGCTGGTTATTCCTGTTCTTTTTGATCATCATCGCTCTTCTCCAATCTGCCGTATAAGGCGGTTAATTCCCGGATTTTGTGGGCAAGCGCCGGTGTGGCGGCGCCCGGCGGCATCCGCCACTGCCAATTGCCTCCTGTGGTGGAGGGGGTGTTCATACGACTGTCGCTGCCAAGGCCCAGAAAATCCTGCATGGGAACGATGGCAAGGCGGCTTACGCTGGCATAGGCCGTGCGGATCAGCCCCCAATGGTAGCCCTCCCGTTTGTTGAGGCGGCAGTAACGCACAGCGAACTCCACATCCTGTTTGGGTGCGGCAGCGAACCAGCCGGCGGTGGTATCGTTGTCGTGCGTGCCGGTGTATACCACACAGCGGCGGTTGTAATTGTGGGGCAGGTAGTCGTTTTCCTCGCCGGAATCAAACGCAAACTGTAATATTTTCATGCCCGGATAGCCGGACTTTTTCAAAAGCTTATGTACGGCTGGGGTCAGGAATCCAAGATCCTCGGCGATGATAGGGACTTTCCCGAGCTGTTTTTTCAGTTCCTGAAACAGCTTCATGCCGGGTCCCTTTTTCCACGAGCCGTTCACGGCGGTTTCTTCCCCGTAAGGGATGGCGTAATAGGCTTCAAACCCACGGAAGTGGTCGATGCGCGTCACGTCGAACAGGGTGGACGCATGCCGGATGCGGCGGATCCACCAGGCATATCGGGTTTTGCGGTGGGTTTCCCAATTATAAAGGGGATTGCCCCAGAGCTGGCCGGTTTCAGAAAAGTAATCCGGCGGGCAGCCTGCCACACAGACCGGGCGGCCTTTTTTATCCAGCCAAAAAAGCTCCGGCCCGGCCCAGACGTCCGCGCTGTCGAGCGCCACATAGATGGGCATATCCCCAAACAGGAGGATACCGTTCCGGTTTGCGTATTCCTTCAGTGCGGCCCATTGACGGAAGAAAAGGTATTGCAGGTACTTCCAGAAAAAGATCCGGTCGCTAAGCCGGGCGGTATATTCCCTGACGCTCTCCGCCTTGTGCAGACGGATGCCTTCTTCCGGCCACTCGCACCAGCTTTTCAGGCCGAACGATTCCTTCACCGCCATATAGAGGGCGTAGTTATCAAGCCAGCCGGCGTGTTGCCGTTCAAACCGGAGGAAATCGTCCAAGTTTCTACCCTTGGCGCGCGCTACAGCTATCTCCAAAACCGGAAATCGGTTTTGAAAGAGTTTCTCATAATCCACTCGGGAAGGGTCTTCTCCCCAATCGGGGGCAGCGGCCTCTTCTTTGGTCAGAAGCCCCTCTTCGCACAGAAGAT
>CAMMKL010000218.1 GCA_946497265.1 uncultured Clostridia bacterium
TCCCACCGGAACCGCCATCCTCCGTCAGCGGGACATAGCCAAAAAGCGCGCACGCTGCCGATGCCGAACAATCCGATCAGCGACCTGCCCGCTAAATGGACCAGCAGGCACCCGGCAAGGGCAAACGCAATGGCAATGAACGCTCCCTGCCGCACACCTGTGCGAATCCGTTTGATTTTTTGTGCACCGAAGTTCTGCGCGGAGTAGGTCGCCATGGTAATGCCAAGCGAACTCATAGGCTGTAACGCCAGTTGGCAGATTTTGGCCGCCGCAGAATACGCTTTGACGCTTACCATACCCAATTGATTCACAGCTACCTGGAAAATTAGGACGCTGATCGTCGTCATAGAAGACTGCAGCCCCATGGCAACCCCAATGGAAAGGTGCTGGGATACCAAAGAGCGTGTAATCTGGAAATCCGCACGCTTTAGGCGCAGGATAGGGAATTTTTTGATGCTGTAGAACAGGCAAAGCAATGCCGACACCAGTTGCGAGAGAATAGTAGCCCATGCCGCCCCCGCAACGCCCATCGAAAGGCCGAGGATAAAGGCGAAATCCAGGCCGATGTTCAACAGGCAGGCAATTATGAGAAACAGAAGCGGGGTCCGGCTGTCCCCCAATGCACGCAGGATGGAAGAAAACAGATTAAAAAAGACCGTAGCCGTGGTACCTAGGCAAACAACCGAAAGGTAGGATAGCGCATCCTCAAAAATATCCTGCGGCGTCTGCATGATCCGCAACAGCGGGGCTGCGATCAGAATACTCAGAACGGTGATAAATACTGCGCAGGCCACGCTCAGAACCAAGGAAACCGCTACCGAGCGGCGCACCTTTTCCTCTTCCCCAGCGCCGTAATGCTGGGCGGTAATAACAGAAAATCCGGCCGTGAGGCCCTGTGCGAACCCGATCACCAAAAAAGATACCGATCCGGTTGCGCCAACCGCAGCGAGCGCGTTTGTATTGATGGTGGTGCCGACAATCATCATATCCACCATATTGTATAACTGCTGAAAAAGATTGCCCGCCAGCAGAGGGAGGGTAAACAAAAGGATCTTCCGTACCGGTGATCCGATGGTTAAATCATTGATGCTTCTGTTCATGCTGGTTCCCCTAACTGTTACCAATATCTAATTTCGGTAATTGCCGGCTTCATTTTAGCAATCAGGGGGGAGTGTGTCAATATCTTATATTGTAAACGAGGAAATATAGATAAATTTATTTTATTAATCCGTCTTGGAATAAACAATATCCCTTAAATTGGAAAAAACCCTTTTTGATGTGATGGGTTTTCTATCTCATAACGGTGGTTTCTTATGGAAAAGCCATAGGAGATCAGCCGGAAACCGCTTTAAAATGAATGAGTGTTTGCTTAAGGGCAAAAGGATTCCACCATACGCAGTCCCCCACGGACCCAATATTGCAATGCAGACGCGCTTTCCGCGTTACTTACATACGCCTAGATCCTTGGTTATTCTCCTATCAATCTATCCGGGCGGTTGTCTACCATATCTTGAATCGTAACGCCGTCTACCACATTGTTAATGGCGTCCCGCAGGCGCAGCCAAAGGCTCATTGTGGAACAACGGTCCACCCGGCCGCATTCGGCGTTTTCCCGCCCTGCTAGGCATTCCACCGGGGCAAGATCGCCTTCCAGCGCGCGCAGGACTTCTCCGGCAGTGATTTGCGCAGCAGGGCGCGCCAATAAATATCCCCCCTGGGAGCCGCGTATGCTTTTGACCAATCCGGCCCTTTTCAGGGGAAATATGATCTGTTCCAAATAGTTGTCGGAAATACCCTGCCGTTGGGCGACCTCTTTGATGGAGATATGGCCGTCGGCGCTGTGAGCGGCAATATCGACTATCGCGCGCAGCCCGTAACGCCCTTTGGTAGAGATTTTCATATCCGCTCTCCTCCGATCGTTGAAAGGTTTTGCCTATATCATATCATTTTGATGGGAATTGTCAAGCATTGCAGGTGCATTTCCTATAGAAAGAAGATTTTAAAAATTTTGTCAAATAAACCTTTACTTTAGTATAGTAGTATGATAAAATTATGGAGTCTTAGGCTGTGATTCCTGTTACGGCCTTTTCAAATTTGAGCGTGCAAAACGGGAGGAGAAAACACATGAAAAAAATCGTGGCATTTCTGTTGGCAGTAACGATGCTGGGCATGTTTGCGGGCTGTGCTAACAATAATCAGGGTTCCGACGGCACAGACGATTCCTGGACCAAGGTGGAGCAGGCCGGAAAATTGGTAATGGGTATGGACGAAGCGTTCCCGCCGATGGGGTATAAAGATACCCAGACCGGTGAGATCATCGGGTTTGATATTGATGTAGCTACCGAAGTTTGCAATCGCCTGGGCGTTGAATTGGTTAAGCAGCCGATCGACTGGAACAACCAGATTGCGGAAGTCAACAATGGTAACGTGGACTGCCTATGGAACGGCCTGAGCAAGAATGAAAAGCGGGAAGAAAACCTGAACCTGAGCATCCCATATATGAATAACAACCAGGTCATTATGGTAAAGACCGATGCTACCTTCCAAAACCTTGCAGATTTGGCCGGCAAGAAACTGGCGGTACAGGCCGGATCTTCGGCCTACGACGCTTTGCAGGAGGCCACTGAGTTTAAAAATTCTTTGGGCGAAGTGGTGCAGCTCAACGATTACGCCAAAGCGACTCAGGAAATTAAAAACGGCGTGGTGGACGCCATCGCCATCGACGAAGTGGTAGCCCGCTTTTACCTTACAAACGAGCCGGACACCTACCGCATCCTTACCAACGACGACGGGTCGGTGATTTCCATGGCAAAAGAAGAATATGTTATCGGGTTCCGCAAAGGGGACAACGCCTTGAAGGCCAAGATTGAGGATACCCTTAAGGAAATGGCTGAGGATGGCACCTTGGCCGGCATCTCCCAAAAATGGTTCAGTGAAGACGTCGTCATCATTGAAAAATAAAGAATGAAACCAATAGTCCAAAACAGCTGGGGGCGGGTTATGGGGGAGTTCCCCGACCTGCCCTTGCTTTTGTGTAAAGGAGCAAGCTATGAACTATCAAGTTTTATTATCGGAAATGCTGACCGGCACCCTGATGTCGCTGCGCATCTTCTTTTCCACCCTACTGTTCGCACTGCCTTTGGGAATGCTGGTTGCCTTGGGGCGCATGACAAAACTAAGGGTCATACAGTGGCCTGTCAAATTTTTTATACTCATTGTGCGCGGCACACCTCTGATGCTGCAACTAATGTTTATCTTTTATGGGCTCAAGCCGTTGTTCGGCATCCAGTTGGATCGTGAGATCGCGGCGCAGGTGGCTTTTATCATCAATTATTCCGCCTATTTTGCTGAGATTTACCGCGGCGGGCTGGAAAGCATCCCGCAGGGCCAGTACGAAGCGTCTAAGGTGTTGGGACTCACCCAAAGCCAGACCTTTTTCCGTGTAATCCTGCCCCAAGTTGTCAAACGGATTTTGCCACCAATGGGAAATGAATTCATCACCCTGGTAAAGGACACCTCGCTGGCACAGGTGATCGGCGTCATGGAACTTTTGCGCGTTACAAACAACTGGGTATCCTCTTCCGCGGATATGACCCCCTTTATTGTGGCGGCGGTCTTCTATCTGCTGATGAACAGCGTGGTTTCCCGCTGCTTTGGGATCGCAGAGAAAAAATTAAGCTATTACCGGTAAAGGAGGGGAATCAGGATGGATATGCTGAAAGCGACGGACGTGAAGAAAAGCTTTGACGGCGTAGAGGTGCTGCGCGGCATCTCGCTGCAGGTGCAAAACGGCGAGGTGTTGGCGATCATTGGGCCTTCCGGCTCCGGAAAAAGCACCCTGCTGCGCTGCCTGACCCAACTGGAGCGGGCGGACGGCGGCGAAATTGTCATCTGCGGCGAAACCCTTGCACATAATGACAGCCTGGGCCGCGCCGTGTACG
>CAMMKL010000219.1 GCA_946497265.1 uncultured Clostridia bacterium
CGCCATCGTCTGGTGACCGCCGCCGCCTAACTGTTCCATAATCAGCTGCACATTGATATCGCCCAAACTGCGGGCCGATATATTTATTGCCCCCGGCGAAGGATACAACACAAAGGAAGCGCTTACTTCCTGAATGCCCAACAACTCATCGGCCGCCTGTGCGCTTGCCACACGGATATCGGGACAATTTTCATCCGCGCTCGCAATCGCGCAGGAATGGAAAATCTCCGCTCCGGAAACCAACTGGTATTTTGCTTTGTATGTATCAATGGAATCCGCAAACAGCCGCTTGACTTCTACCGTATCGGCGCCTTTACGCCTAAGATAAGCCGCCGCTTCAAAGGTACGCACCCCGGTTTTCAGGACAAAATTTTTGGTGTCCAGCGTAATGCCGGCCAAAAGCGCCTCGGCCTCCAGACGGTTGAGCGCGTTTTCCCCCATATATTGTACAAGCTCGGTCACCATTTCGGAGGCAGAACTTGCATAGGGTTCGTGATAAAATATCAGCGCGTTTTCAATGTGTTTGACCATCATGCGGTGGTGGTCAATTACAATCACTTTTTTGCATTTGTGGTAAAGGGGTTCATGCTCCACAAAGGTGGGGGAATGGGTGTCCACCACGATCAAAAGGGAGTTGTCCGTGACCGAATCCATGGCGTCCTGCGGGGAAATAAACATCCCACCATTGCCCGAATTATCCACGCTCTGCACCAAAGATACCGCCAAGGTCTGCTCTTTGTTAATAACCACATAAGCCTCTTTGTCCAGGCCTTTCGTAACAGCGCTCCACATACCAATGGAAGCGCCCACGCTATCTAAATCGGAAAACTGGTGGCCCATGATAAAAACCTGGTCGCTCTGCTTGACGTGGTCGGACAAGGCCGAGGCGATCACACGGGTGCGCACCTTGTCCCGTTTTTCCACCCCTTTGGAGATCCCCCCAAAAAATTGGTAGGATTCCCCTCTTTTTACAGCCACCTGGTCGCCGCCACGCCCCAATGCCATCTCCAAAGCCTTGCGCGCCCACACCTCGCATTCCCGCAAGGTTTTCCCATCGCGTCCTACGCCGATAGAGATGGTGGCGCTACGCCGGTCGGCCAGTTGGATCGAACGGATTTCATCCAATATAGCGAATTTTTTCTCCACCATCGCACGCATATTCCGCTCTTCCATGATTACCAGGTACAATCCGCCGCTTAACTTTTTGTAAAAGCCGGAAGTCGTCCCTGCCCATTTTTGAAGGGCGTTCTCCACCTGGGCGGTAATCTGGGCGTCCTCCCCGTCGTTGCTGTCCCGGGCCAGCTCTTCCCGGTTATCAAACATAATCAGCGCAACGCAAGGGCGGCTTTCCTTATACTCCTGCACAGTCTGCTTATATAGGGTATCTTCCAGAAAATACAGGATGCGCGATCCGGCGGCAATGGTGCCGAACACGCTGTAGCATTTTCCCCCATAAGAGACATCCATCCCTTTGCTGTTGATAATCTGGCGGGCACTTTTACCGCAGGTAAATTGGGTGATGCTTTCCCCCATGCAGCTCCGGCCGCCGCAAACTTGCTCCAGGAATTTGGTATTAAACCACACGACATCCCCTTTTTCACCCGTTACCACCACCGGCAAGGAAAAATTCTCCAGAGCGTTTTTATCCACCTTTTCAAAGGCGTCGTTCGCGCTGGTGCGAACCGCTTTGACATAAGCTTGAAAACGCCGCACCGAAAGGAAAACAGCAATAAGCGAAGCTAACGATACCGCTAATCCCACAAAAAATAACGAGCGGTCGTAAAACCAGGAAAAAAGCGTCATCAATAGCATGGCGGCCACGATGATATAAAAAAACGGGGTAGCCGCCCACACTTTCTTCTTCAAAAAAGTCACTCCTTCCCTTTTAGGGCACCCGGTTTCGTCCTTGCCCCTCACACAAACCGGGACTTTATGTTTGGTAATCCCTATTTTGGCAAGGAAAACCAGTTAAATCTCCATAATAATCGGAAGGATCATAGGGCTTCTGCGGGTACGTTCATACAAAAGACGGGAAAGCTCGTCTTTCACTCGGGATTTGATGACACCCCACTCACGCACATTGTTATCTGCGCATGTTTCCAAGACGTTGGTAACGTGCTCCCTTGCATCCAGCATCAACGGCTCCGACTCGCGGACATACACAAAACCTCTGGAAACAATATCCGGCCCCGAAATGACATGGCCGTCCGAGGAATCGATGGTAGCCACCACCACAATCAGGCCGTCCTGACCCAGATGTTTGCGGTCCCGCAGAACGATGCTTCCCACATCGCCCACGCCGAGGCCGTCCACCAGCACCCGGCCGGCGGGAACCGAAGGAAGCTCCCTCATATAATTTTCATTGATCTCCACCACGTTGCCGATGTCGCCGATAAAGACATTTTGGGGGTCCCTCCCCATAGCGATGGCAAGATCGGCGTGCTTATGCAGATGTTTTTGCTCTCCATGCACTGGAATAAAATAAGTCGGTTTGGTGAGCCCCTGCATAATCTTCAATTCTTCCTGGCAGGCATGGCCGGAAACGTGAACCTCATACATCGATTCATAGATGACCTCGCAACCGCGTTTCATCAATTCATTCACCACATTGCCCACGGTCTTTTCGTTACCGGGGATTGGGTTGGCCGAAATAATGATAAAATCGCCCGGGCCCACCTCTACCTTTCGATGGTCGCTGTTGGCCATGCGCGCCAATGCAGACATCGGTTCGCCCTGGCTGCCGGTGGTTATGAGCACTACTTTATCCTTGGGATAACGGTTGAGCAGGTCAATATCGATGATGACGCCGTCGGGTACGTTAAGGTAACCCAACTCCTGGGCGATTCCCATATAGTTGATCATGCTCCGGCCGGAAAAAGCCACCTTGCGCCCGTAACGTGAAGCACAATCGATAATCTGCTGCACCCGGCTGATATTAGAGGCAAAGGAGGCAATGATAATCCGCTTATCCCCAGCTTTCATAAACAGGTTTTCAAACGAACGGTTTAAATTCTGTTCGGTCATGGTGTAGCCGGAACGTTCCGCGTTGGTGGAATCGGCCATCAGGGCGAGTACGCCCTCCTTGCCAAGCTCTGCAAAACGCGCCAGGTCGATCATGTCATTCTGCACCGGAGTGCAGTCGATCTTAAAATCTCCGGTATGCACTACAGTGCCCGCCGGGGAATGGATCGCCACCGCTACGGCATCCGGGATGGAATGGTTTACATGGATAAATTCCACCTGCATGCAGCCAAGCGGCACCGTATCTCCCGGACGTACGGTGTGAAGCTGGGCGCGGCCCAAAAGATTGTGTTCCTTGAGCTTCGCGGTAACGAGGCCCAAGGTCAGGCTGGTGCCGTAGATAGGTAAATTAACGCTTTTCAAAAGATAAGGGATCGATCCGATATGATCCTCGTGGCCGTGCGTCAGAACAATTCCACGTATCCGGTCCCGATTGCGCTCCACATAGGAAAAATCGGGCAATACCAGATCGACTCCCAGCATGTCCCCATCCGGAAAGGCCATTCCGCAGTCGAGCAGGAACATATCGTCCCCACATTCAAACAGAGTCATATTTTTACCGATTTCATTGAGGCCGCCCAGGAAAATCACTTTGATGGACGGTTTTTCCTGTTTATTTCTGACGTTCCGGCGCGGCTGCGGACGGCGTAGGTTTTTAACGGCTCCCTGCCTGTTTGCAGGCTGTTGCCGGCTTATTTCCGGCATCTCGCCGCTTTTTCCGGTGCGGCTCGTTTTACGGCTCACGCGTGGAGGCACTTCCTCCATCTTGGGGTCCTGGCTTCCCAATAAATTCTGCCGAGGCGGGATCTTTTCAAACAATTTAGGCGGACGTTTATTGCCCGTTTTACCTCCAGCTACGTCCCCTTTAGGCTCCATGCCCAAATAATGATCCGTCTTTTTTGCATTCGATTT
>CAMMKL010000220.1 GCA_946497265.1 uncultured Clostridia bacterium
CCATCGACACTTCGGGTATGAACCGAATGCTCTAGCCAGCTGAGCTATGCCGCCGTGTCTACTCCACTTGCGCGGTGAAGCGATATTTATTATAATATACGGCATGTACTTTTGTCAAGTAATTTTAAAAAAAATTGTAAAAAGAACAAGAAAGGGCCGTAAAAAAATTCTAGCAAGATGTTCTCAACACTTTCAACTCGTTTTCCACCGAAAACCTAGGAGAGTGATAGTTATCAACATGTTTATGTTGAAAGGGTGGAAAAGCAACTACCTTTTGTAATATCGATTTTATCTATTACAAGGATCTGGTGGAGGGAAAAAAGAAAACCTCCAGATATTGTGGGGAAGGTTAGCAAGAAACAAGAGGGAAGGGTTTGGTGAAAATTACTAGAAATGTTTGTTCTGTGTTATAAAAGCCCGTAAAAACGGGAAAGTGAAAAGAAACGCTGTAAGTGTTTAGGCTGGTTCCCATAAATAGCGACCGTGATTTGTACAAAAAACCTCCCGCCCAAAAGGACGGGAGGCCTTACAGTAAGCGAAAGGATTAGGCTTTATTGACGGAACCGAACAGCTCCATTTTTTCTTTTACAGTAGCTTTGATGGCTTCAAAGCCGGGCGCCAGCAGCTTGCGGGGGTCGAAGCCCTTGCCCTGCTGGTCCTTGCCTTCTTCGATGTATTTGCGTGTAGCGGCGGCAAAGCTGAGTTGGCACTCGGTGTTTACGTTGATCTTAGAAACGCCAAGGGAGATGGCCTTTTTGATCATATCTTCCGGAATGCCGGTGCCACCGTGCAATACCAGGGGCATGGAACCGGTCTTTTGCTGGACCACTTCCAGGGTCTCAAAGCTGAGGCCGGGCCAGTTAGCCGGGTATTTGCCATGAATGTTACCAATGCCGGCCGCCAGCATCGTGACGCCCAAGTCGGCAATCATTTTGCATTCGTTGGGGTCAGCGCATTCGCCGGCGCCAATGACGCCGTCTTCTTCGCCGCCAATGGAACCGACTTCGGCCTCCAGAGATAAGCCCTTTTCGGTGGTCAGGGCGACCAACGCTTTGGTTTTTTCAATGTTTTCTTCGATCGGATAGTGGGAGCCGTCGAACATAACGGAGGAGAAGCCGGCCTCGATGCACTTTAAGGCACCTTCGTAGGAGCCGTGATCCAGGTGCAGGGCTACCGGGACGGTGATATTCAATTCTTCCAGCATGCCGTTTACCATACCGACGACGGTCTTATAGCCGCACATATATTTTCCTGCGCCCTCGGACACGCCCAGAATCACCGGGGAGTTTAGCTCCTGGGCGGTAAGCAGGATGGCCTTCGTCCATTCCAAATTGTTGATGTTGAACTGGCCGACTGCATAATGGCCTTCTTTTGCTTTGGTCAGCATTTCTTTTGCAGATACTAGCATTTGCGATTCCTCCATATTTCCGGCACATAAATTTTGGTTTCGCCTTCTGCCTGTGCCGTGGCAAAAAACGCCGCGCAGCCGCCGCTTGGACGGCCAACGCCGTACTTATTTTTCTGGTTTCATTATAACGTATCGCTTATGAAAATGCAAGGAAAAGAGGGGGCGGAGATAAGGGCTAAAATTTATAAAAAATAAGACGTATCAAGCGATGATGCATACAGAACAGAAGAAGGCTGATATTGGCCTTGCAGGAGAGAAGGCAGCAGCTTTTGAGATAAAAGAAATATTTGGGTTGTCAATGAATTGCACAGCATAGGCACCATTCAAAGCCGGAATAAAGG
Source organism: uncultured Clostridia bacterium (assembly GCA_946497265.1). Lineage (GTDB taxonomy): Bacteria > Bacillota > Clostridia > Oscillospirales > Acutalibacteraceae > CAMMKL01. Next base: position 1,750 of record CAMMKL010000220.1, read on the forward strand.
GCGGGCAATTGGCTTTTTATAAACCCTGTTTTACACGAAGAACGATTGGGTTATTTTGCCAATTCAAAAGGTACGCTTACAAAATGGCATAAAATGCAACGAGGATATACAAATGAGATTATAATAGAATTACCGGTTTATGTGAGATATAAGAATATAGTTAAAATATACTGCTAAAATAGACGATAAAGTGTGGCATTCTTTATTAATTATTTATTTGACTTTTTATAAGATTATTTTATAATTAAGACATATAAAGCTTTGACTGGCAGAATAAATTGCGCAATTTTTATTCTAAATGTTTTTATAATGAAAGGAATAGAGCTAGTATGAGAAAAAAGTTATTGAAATCCGGGGTAAGTCTGTTGGTTTGCTTATCACTACTGTTCAGTTTTGCCGCAGTCTCTGCATTTGCGAAAGCGGCGGGTGAAGACACCCATAATTATCAAATCCGAAACGGCGTATATATCGGATTTGACTGCGCTTCTTATGAATCCTATGATTTGATAGGCAAGCTGACAGTAGACACTACAAACTTTGACCGGTTCGAAGTGGAGAAATTTTCAGTTTCTTATACCTTGCATGGACAAACCACCGATTTGGGGGAATATCCCTCCGATAGCTGGGACATCAAGGTCGCGGCCCGAACCAATTGCCAGGATACGCTTCGCTTGATCATAACCTTGTACGACAAGGATGGGCAGTCCTATCAAATCGAATCCAATTTCGATCTGCGCCAATATCTTGACAGTGGGATTCAGGTGTATGAGCCAAACTTTTCGAGCAATCATGAAATCTTTGTGGATTATGGCTCCTATTACTATGGGACACTGACCTATACGTATAACGGGTATACTTCCGAACCCTTCTCGCGCCCGGGCGGTTCCGGGGTTTTCCCGCTTTTTATGGACGACCCTGTGCCCGGCTCTGTTTTGGAGGTAAACATCCATTTAGAGGACCAGTATGGCAATGGCTGTGACTTAACCCGCACGTTTATTTTATAATAAACGTGCGGAAGCAAAAAGGGGAGGCGTCATCCACGCCTCCCCTTTTATCCTTTTCCGGAAACAAGTGTTGGCCCAACACTTGTTTTTCTGTTTACTAAAGATTTCCTTTTCTCCCCTATGACATGAACGGAAGGACGAAAAAGCAGTATGGAAACACCATACACCAAGCAAAGCAACATTACTATGCAAGCCTCGGCCTTCGTACAGAAAAGCCCAGGCGTATCCATTCCCGCTGGGCTTTTCATATTTGTTATGCTCTTTCTGTCGTACGATGTTATTTTACCATGTTTGCGACCTGTACCGCATAATCGGCCATGGTTTGCAGGTCTGCTTCATCCGGCATGAAGTTTACCTTGATGCCGTCGCCCAGCACCTTGTATTTGAGGTCGCTGAGCCGGGTTTTCAGCATGCCGACCGCTTCGCCGCTCCAGCCGTAGGAGCCGAACACACCAGCGGGTTTGCCTTTGACGTTGATAGCGTCGATACAAGCCAGGACGTCCCAGATGATCTTGGGCGCGTCCCGGTTGATGGTGGTAGAACCAATCAGCAAGGCGTCGGCCCCGTTTGCCTTAGCGGCAACCTCCGAAAGAGGGGTAAACACCACATCGATACATTCCGCCTTTATCTGGGTATTTTCCGAAATTGCGTTGGCGGCTGTTTCCGCAAGCAAGCGGGTACATCCGTAGGCGGAGGCGTACAGGACCAAAATGTTTTTTCCCGTTTTGGGTTCCGGCGTACTCCAGGCGCGGTAATCGGCCATGCGTTCCCGAATGCCCCCCACCAGCACGGGACCGTGACTGGGGCAGACGGCCTGCAGGGCAAGCCCTTCGAGTTTGTCCAGGCCGGAGAGAACGTGCGGCTTGAAGGGACCGAAGATGCCGGCGTAATAATAGGCGAATTCGCCCAAGTAAGCCTCGCGATAGTGAATGTTCCGGTCGAACACCGCCGGTTCACAGAAGTGGCAGCCCAAAAAGTCGCACGAAAAAAGCACCTGGTCGGCGGGATGGTAGGTCATCATCGAGTCCGGCCAGTGCAACAAAGGGGCGACGATAAACTGGAGCTCGGTATTGCCGATGTCCAACGTACCCCCCTGCTAAACCACGAAAAAGTAAAAATCTTGGTAAAGAAAACCCCGCAAAAATTTCGGCG
>CAMMKL010000221.1 GCA_946497265.1 uncultured Clostridia bacterium
CTATTACATTCAAAAAACATGGGAGATATGATGCATATTTCCCCAATCAGCCGGCATCCCCAGCCGCATGCCGTCATCTTTAGATATTTTCCGGTCGGCCTTTGGCCTCCCCCTTCTGTAGTGACAACGGTTACCACAGGCTTTCCCACCAATTCCTGGCGGTGGAATAAATAAGACAAGCGGTCTACAACCTTCTTGAGCGATCCGGTAATTTGGCAGGCGTAAACAGGCGAAGCAATTATAATCCCATCCGCATGAACCAGTCTCTCTTTTAAAAGGGCCAGATCATCTCGGCAGGGGCAGTATTTTTCCCCTTTTTGAAAACACTGGCCGCAGCCTTTGCAATCTTCTATGTAAAATTTCTCTAAGAACAGATATTCAAACTGTGCGTTTGTGGAGGATGGAAAACATTCCTCTAAAATTTTGCATATCCGATAACTGTCCTTTTTTCTAGGACTACCCATTAATACAGCGATTTTCATTGTATTTCTCCTTTCATATCCAACGTTGGATAAAACCTGCATTTGAATACCCTATCCAGATAGGATAGGGCGTTGAATTATTGTTTCGTTGCAAATTGTTGCAAACTTTCCAGATTGGTGACCTGTTCCAGATCCTTTTCGGTTGATACCGAAAAATCAAATGACCGGATCAGTTCAGACACTGCTTTGCTTTCTTCCATACATCGATCCAATTGCCGTATGAGAGCCTGATGCCATTGGATTTGATAATATAGGCTGGACAGCATCATCTCAAAGGAAATCTTTTCAACCTCCAGGGTACGGTCTGTCACTTTGATCTGCTTCCATCTCTCAATCAAATCCTTTTTCCGTTTTAAATCTTTAATATGGGAAGATACCGCATCTTTAATTTCTTGTTTACTGGTAGCACACAACAACGGATAAAGGATAAATTTATCCGATCCCACCTCATACATGGAGCTGCTAAGCTCTTCCCTTACCATGCGCTTCAATTCTTCTTTCCCTTGACTGGTAATGCAATACACCTTACGGGCTTTTGCCCCCTTCCCCTGAGTCCCGGATAGTTGGATTAAGCCTTCCTTTTCCAGCTTAGAAAGTGCGTGATAAATTGAGCCGGATTGGATTTTTGTCCAGCTGTCCATGCGATTGGTTTGTATAAATTTTTGAATCTCATACCCATGTGTAGATTTTAAGCTTAAATAATACAAAATCAAAACTTTTATCATGAAGACACCTCTTATCCAACGTTGGATAGTAGTCTATGTTACATAGTATAGTACCCACTTTGGAACTTGTCAAGTAGATTTTACGATTTGATTGCAGGCTTTAATACATGTCAAAATAGAACTTTGTTTGCACGTTCTTTTTTACCTTAAAATAGATCTTTGCTTCATATTTATAAATAATTACAATCCTTATTCGCTTTTCCATACCATTAATCTATAAAAAGCATGGCTGTTACGGTTTACAGACAACCATGCTTTTTTGAATTTCTTAATACTTATCCAATTATTAATACACCCTGCTGTACTCAAGGCGTATAACCGTGTGTAAATGCAATCAGCTTAGTTCGAACATACCGTTGTATAATTGATAATATCTTCCCTTCTGAGCCAATAAATCTTCATGGTCACCGCGTTCTACGATACGACCGTGTTCCAAAACCATTATCGCATTGGCGTTTCGCACAGTACTTAGACGGTGCGCAATGACAAAGACCGTACGGCCTTCCATTAACTGATCCATTCCTTTTTCAATTAAGGCTTCCGTACGGGTATCAATGGAGGAGGTCGCTTCGTCCAAGATTAAAACCGGCGGGTCCGCAACTGCAGCCCTGGCTATCGCCAGTAGCTGTCTCTGCCCCTGGGAAAGGTTTGCACCATCAGCCGTTACCATAGTATCATACCCCTGCGGAAGCCGCCGGATAAAGGAGTCGGCGTTTGCTATGCGGGCTGCGCGTTTGATTTCCTCTTGAGTTGCGTCCAATTTTCCAAAACGGATGTTGTCTGCAATGGTGCCGGTAAATAGATGCGTATCCTGCAACACAATGCCCAAAGAACGCCGGAGGGCATCTTTTTTTATACGTTTGATGTCAATCCCGTCATAAGTGACACAGCCGCTCTGCACATCATAAAAGCGGTTAATTAAGTTTGTAATGGTAGTTTTCCCCGCGCCTGTCGAACCGACAAACGCAATCTTTTGACCGGGCTTTGCATAGAGGCTGATGTTATTTAATACCGGCCGGTCGGCAGCATACCCAAAAACGACATCTTGAAAACGCACGTCGCCCCGCAATGGAACCAAATCCCCGTTTTCTTTGCGCCATGCCCAACGCCCTGTCTTTTTTTCACAGGGGATGAGACGGCCCGCTTTTTCTTCCACATCGACCAAATCCACCCGGCCTTCATCTATTTCGGGCGTTCGATTCATCACATGAAAAACACGTTCCGCGCCGGCCAAGGCGGCCAACAAAAAATTGCTCTGCTGGGTAAACTGATTGATGGGCATTGCCGCCTGCCGCACGAAGACCAGATAGCTTGCCAAACTACCGACGTCGGTCGTACCTTGCAGCGCCATAATACCTCCAAGCACCGCCACAATCGCATAATTAATATAAGAAATGCTAACCACGGCGGGCACCATTGTAGCAGCATAGCTTTGCGCACCCGTCCCCGCTTTGCGCAAAGCTTCATTTTTTTCACGAAACCTTTTCTGATTGGCAGCTTCGTGATTGAACACTTTTACTACCTTCTGACCATTGACCATTTCCTCAATGTAGCCGTCTAAATCACCCAGGCATTCTTGTTGATGAATATAATAATGCTTGCTGCGTTTGCCACTGTACCGAATATAGAGGAACATAGCAGCGTAGCAAATCACAACAATCAGCGATAGTTTCCAATTGAGGACAAACAGGATAATTAGTGTGCCTACCATTTGGATAAAGCTCTGGATCACCATCGCGAAGCTGTTGTTCAGAGCATCGGAGATCGTATCCACATCGTTTGTAAAATAGCTCATCACATCGCCGTGCCGCTGGGTATCGAAGAATTTAAGGGGAAGCGTCTGCAGATGGGCAAACAAATCGCGACGGATATCGAAAAGCACCTGCTGGGCAGCTTTCACCATCACCTGCGTATATCCATAGGCGGAAAGCGCCCCCGCACCGTAAATCACCGCCGTAATGATTACGCCCGCAATCAGGGATGACACATCCCCGTCAACCAGATGATTGACTATCGGGCGAATCATATAAGTCCCGATCAGGTTTGCTAAGGCGCTTATAGTCACCAGCACCGCAACCGCCAACAGCATGAAGGCATGCCTGCCCATATAGGAAAGCAGCATGCGTATGGTATACCGTAAGTCTTCCGGTTTCTTAGCACTGAGGTGTTTCACCGCCACGGCTTTCCCCTCCTTTCATCTGGGACCGATATATCTCTTGGTAGATCGGGTCGCATGCCAGCAATTCCGCATGGGTGCCTATGGCGTGTACCTTCCCGTCATCCAATATGACAATTTGATCGGTATGCATAACGGAAGTAACCCTTTGGGCGATTATAATTTTGGTCACATCCGTCAGTTTAGCCAATGCGGTGCGAATCTTGCCTTCCGTTGCCGTATCCACCGCACTGGTGGAATCATCAAATATCAAAACTTTAGGCCGTTTTAGTAGCGTCCGGGCAATGCACAGCCTCTGTTTTTGCCCGCCGGAAATATTATTACCTCCCTGTCCAAGATCCGTGTCCAGCCCTTTGGGCATCCTTTTTAGGAATTCGTCAGCGCAGGCCGTCCGGCAGGCATCCCACAAAGCATCGTCGTCTGCGTTCGGATCACCCCACAGCAGGTTCTCACGCACTGTGCCGGAAAAAAGCACGATTTTTTGTAAGATCATTCCAACCGCATCCCTCAAAACCGAGAG
>CAMMKL010000222.1 GCA_946497265.1 uncultured Clostridia bacterium
CCCGGCTGTTACTGAACCGGAAGACCCGAAACCGGGCGATGGTTCCGGCGAAAGCCCGAACCCCGATAGCAGCAAGCCGGGCGGCAATGCTTCTTCTCAGGACGGAACCGGCTCCGAGGGCAAGGAAGCAACCGACGAAGTGCCCACCACGGGCGACAGCGCGCCGATAGCAGCCCTTTCTGTTATGACTCTAGCTACAGTGGGTGCTTTGTTTATGCTGAAAAAGCGTAAGAGCCGTTAATTAGAGGCTTACCCCAAACTTACCCCCTCTTTTTACTAGATTCCAAACTATTTGCAAGATGGTTTATAAAATTGGGTCCGGATGGAAAATATCCATCCGGGCCCTGCTTTATGCTATTTTCCCGAATGGCGAAACAATAGGGCGGTGAAAGCGCACGCGGGAAGCTTGGGGAAAAGATGTAACCACCGTTATGTAACGGCCTTCTTTGCATTTCAGGAACAGCAATGGTAAAAAAGTAAAGGAATACGATCATAAGACTCTTGCAAAAAAGAAGAAATATGACATAATAAGGAAGGGGGTAAAAAGAGATGAAAAAGAAGAGAAGATATAGAAAAAGCAAGCATATGCATACAAAATGGTTCTATAAATGGATGGTTCCTATTTTAGTGCTGTTCTGTGTGGGCGGCGTCTTGATTGCGAGTGTGATCCACCGCGATCCGGCCATTCCAACAGGAGGCGCTGCCTTTGTAGAGTCTTCCCGAGAGCCCATCGTTTCAGAATCAGAGTTCCTGGAGGTTTCTTCCAAACCGGAAGAAACCGGGCCGCCCGTAATAGACGAAAGCGACTATGTGGAGTACAACGGTCCGATAGAGCATATTTTTTTCCATCCCTTAGTCGTGTATCCAGAGCTTGCCTTTGACGGGGATTATCAAGCCAAAGGTATGGACGATTATATGACCACCAACGTGGAGTTTCAGAGGATTTTGGAGGAACTTTATAAAAACGATTACGTCCTCATTTATCCGTCGATGATTGCGGATTTAAAGCTTCCTCCTGAGAAAAAACCGGTGATCATCTCCACCGACGACATCAATTATTATCCATACATGCGTGAAAACGGTTGTAATGATAAGCTTGTAGTCGGGGAAGACGGGCACATCGCCAGCACGGCGGTCAATCCGAAAACACAGAAAGAGGAGATACGAACCGACGCGGAGGTGTTCCCCATCCTTTATCGCTTTGTTCAGGAACATCCGGATTTTTCCCACCATGGGGCTATGGCTATTGTTGGATTGACCGGCTACGACGGCATTTTGGGTTACCGAACACAGAAGGATTCCCCCAACCGTGCAAAGGAAATGGAAGCGGTCAAACCGGTGATTGAATGCCTGAAAAAGGACGGTTTTGTGTTTGCTTCCCATAGCTATGCCCATGCCACGACTTCCGACAAAGACGCGGCGTTTGTCTACAGTGACTGCCAGCAGTGGAAGGACGAGGTAGAATCCTTGATCGGGCCGACGGATCTTTACTTTTTCCCGTATGGGGATTATCCCAAACATGGGACAGATGCCTTTCGTACTTTTATAGATTTCGGATTTACCCATTTGTCCGGTGTTGGGATCAATACATACCGCAAAAATTACGAGGGCTACTGGTTTGACGACCGGAAAAACCTGGATGGTCTCACGTTCCGTCGCTGCCTGAACCAGGGGCGGGATTATGTGAACGATAACGGCAAGCCTTCCGTGTTTAATCAGGTGTGGGATATGATGGACGTTGATTATGTTTTCGATGCACGCCGGGGGGATACCCCGGGGCAGGGCGATTTTTCTTAAAGCATTCTTTTTGAAAGCTCCCTTCCTTTTCCCAATGGGAAGAGGTAAGGGAGCTTTTGTTGAAAATTTCTTGAAAAAAGAATGGTACAATAAAAATATAATTTGTCAAAAAAGGATCCGGCAAAGGGGAGAGATCTTTGCCGGGCTTGCCACACATGGCAAAGCGTGCCGCACATGTTTATGTTGTTGGTGTTTTGTGGGAGAAGGCTTTTTCCGACAGTCAGGGAAATTTACCGGAAACAAAAAGGAGGAACCCGGATGAGATACCGACTTTTGATTGTGGATGACGAGGAGGATATCGTCAATCTGCTAAAAGACTATTTCACGCTGAATGGATATGATATTATCACGGCCAGGGATGGAAACGAGGCAGTCAAACAGGCTGGAAAAGGGCCGGATCTCATTTTGTTGGATGTCGGTATGCCTGAACTAGACGGCCTGGAGGTATGCGCGCGCATCCGCAGGTATGTATCCTGCCCGATCCTTTTCCTGACCGCCAAAGTAGAGGAACAGGATCTAGTCAACGGTTTCCGGGTAGGCGGCGACGATTATATACTGAAACCCTTTCGCCTGGAGGAGCTGGGTGCGCGTGTAGCGGCCCACTTGCGCCGAGAAGAACGCAGAAGCGTGCGCACCAACGCCCGTTTTGCCGGCAATTTGGTGATTGACTATGGAGAACGCTGTGTTTATAGTGGGCAGAAATCCATAGGGCTTGCAAAGAAGGAGTTTGATATTGTGGAACTGCTTTCGATGAATGCCGGCCAGGTGTTCGACAAAGAACGCATCTATGAGCTGGTATGGGGTTATGACAGCGAAGGGGACAGTTCGGTCGTGGCGGAACATATCCGGCGCATCCGCAATAAAATCGCGTCTTATACCGATATGGTGTTTATAGAGACGGTTTGGGGAGTTGGATATAAGTGGGTAAAATAAAAACACGCCCAAAGGGAATACGCAGAAGACTGGAGGGCATGCCCCTGCGCCGGGCGTTGGTGGTATTGATGCTGATGTTTATCTCAGCGGGCGTACTTTGCCTGCTTGCTGTCTATGGGCTTATCTCCAAGGGCCTGAATGGGCTTACCTTTCGAGTTTATCAACGACTGGAAGAGAGCGGTATGTCTTTTCAGATCTTATATGACGACCCTTACGCAGTGTATACTGATCAGGAGCTCCTGTTGCAGGGCGTATATCAATGGGCTATCCTGCTTTCCCCGTTTGTGCTCAGCTTCCTGGCGGCTTTCGGTACCGCTACTGTATTTTATCGGGTGAAATTGAAGAAATCGCTGATGACGCTGCAAAAAGGAGCGGAAAAAATTGCCCATAACGATCTGGATTTTACCATAGGGCCGCAAAATCCGGATGAATTGGGCGCGCTGTGTACTTCCTTTGAAACCATGCGCAAGGCGCTGGAAGAAAACAATCGGAAGATGTGGCGAATGATGGAGGAGCGTAAACGCCTGAACGCCGCCTTTGCGCACGATCTGCGCACACCGTTGACAGTGCTGCGGGGGTATTCGGATTTTCTGACCGCCTATGTGCCGCTGGGAAAGGTGAGCGAGGAAAAACTTCTTGCCACTGTATCCACGATGGGCCAGCATGTCGAGCGTCTGGAGCATTATGTAGCGGATATGAACCGCATCCAGAGCTTGGAAGAATGGAATGCACAGCCGGAACCTACGGACATTCTGCCGTTTGCCCAAAAGCTTTTCGAAGGCTTGGCGCTACTGATCCAGAAAAAAGGGCTTACCGCCGAGCTGCATTGCGAGGCGGAGGGGATTTTGCCGCTGGATGGGCGCATGGCGGCCGAGGTGGCGGAGAACCTTGTGGCAAACGCCCTGCGCTATGCGCATAGCCGGATAATCCTGCGTATGTGCCTGCAGGGGCGGATGCTGCAGCTTGTCATAGAAGATGATGGAAGCGGTTTTTCGGAACAAGCTTTGCAGGAAGGCGCTAAAGCGTTTTATAAGGACGCCCAAAGCAAAAAGGAGGGGCATTTCGGCCTGGGGCTGAATATTTGCAGCCTTCTGTGCGAAAAGCACGGCGGCGGGCTTGCGCGCGAAGAAAGCGAGGGGGGCGGAGCCCGGGGTACGGCTTGTGGTTGGTT
>CAMMKL010000223.1 GCA_946497265.1 uncultured Clostridia bacterium
ATTTGTAAGAGAGTGCCATAAGCGGGGTATTTTGCCTTCCGATACCTTAAAGGAGTAGACGTTGGAGAACCTATGGAATTATTTAAGCCATTTTTATAATCAAATTGATCCCGCATCCAGAGTGGAGTATGCGTTCGAAGACTTGGCGGGAATCTATACGAAAGCCGGAACATCCCGCCTTTTCGCGGTTTGTACCCGCTGCCCCAACGAACAGGGGCTTGTCGTTTTGCCGGAAGGGAGATATTTGTGCGCCACTTGTGCGGAAAAAGATAGAGAAGCCACGGTGGATAAGCTGTTGAAAACAGCGAAAAGGGGATATGGTGTGGAACCGGGTTTTACCATTCAGCTCATTCTGGTATCCGGTATTTTGCAATGGGACTATCAAGTACAAGTTTACATCGGAGGCAAATAAGAAAAGTCAAAAGGGCGTAAAAATGATAATCGGCCTGCCGGAAACACATTCGTCTTCCAACAGGCCGACTATTATATTTTACAATTTGCTATTTTTTTATAAAATACTCCATAATGTAATCATCCATGACATAACCATTTCCAATATCGGCAACCTGCTCACGGGCTTTCGTAAAGTGTAAGGAATCGTATACGTTTACAGAAGGGTTGTTGCGGTTGACCGTAAGCCAGATTTTTGGGAAGCCGTCTTTCCGGCACCGGTCTTCCAATTCTTGCAAGGTTCGGCGTGCCAACCCTTTGCCGCGGTACTCTTTTTGTAGGTACAGTTTGCTGAGGAAGAGGGAATCCTCCATTGGCTGAACGGCGCAGTAGCCGGCTTTGGTTCCATGGTCTACAATCCAGTAGTATTCGTAGCGGTCGTATTGCTGCTGTTCGCGAATCGCCTGGGAAGATTGAAATTTATTCAGCATATAGGTAATCTGCCCCATATCTAAAATGTTTTTATAATGTTCGGTCCACACGTCGAATGCCAGGCGGCTCAGTTCGTCGATTTCCGGTTCTGTTACCTTTTGCAGGACATTATCTTGCATACTTTTATCCCCTTTGTATAATTTCTATCTAAATTTACAATTTTCTGTATTTTCGAACCTTACGGCGGCGTTTTCTTTTGTTGCGTTTGTTGTAAACTGCGGACAGGATCAAATAGGAAACGAAGAGCAGGACAAAGATCGTCGCAGCAATTAAAAACCATTTGGAGGTGATAATGTTCTTGGCGCCCTGCATATAGTACATCAGTTCGCTGCGTTCAATCTCTTCGCTGGAAACCAGGTTTACCGTACCCAGTACCTCGTTGGCGTAGGTTATGGTTGCGGTTCCAAAAACCTGCCCTTTCTGTACGGGTGCGACCGCGCTTTCGGGGACGTCGTCATTAGCCCGTATTTCAATGCTGGCAAGGGAGACATTCTTGGGAAGCATGGCGCGGATATTTTCCGCCGGCAATAGCTTTAGGGTGTCTTTTTGCCAGGCCAGTTCCAGAGGGATTTCCTTGACGGGTTCCTCCAGATCGACAATGGATTTGGCCTCCAGATTATCAAAAGCCCATTCATACAGTTTTACGCTGTCGTCTTCGGCGCCGTTGTATTTTTGTCCGTCTTTTTCCGAATCTCCGCCCATCGCCACGCACAGGTAGGTGTAGCCGTCTTTGGTAGCGGTGGAGACCAGGCAGCGCCCGGCCTCGTCATGCCAGCCGGTCTTGATCCCCTTGGCATACTGGTAGTAATATTGAGGCAGCGCGCTGTTTTTTCGGATCAAGTCGTTTGTATTGATCAGGCTCAGTGTATAGTCGTTAGGGTCGGTGCGTACGTTGCTGGTAGGCAGGATATAGGACGGCGTGTTGGTAATCTCCATAAACTGCGAGTCACATTCCATAGCGTATTTCGTAATGGTAGCCATATCCCGCGCAGTGGTGTAGTGCTCCGGGTGGTGCAGGCCGTGCGGGTTCATAAAGTGGGTATTGGCAAGGCCCAGTTCGGCGGCTTTGTCGTTCATCATCTGTACGAATGCGTCGATATCCCCGCTGCCCACATAATCGGCCAACACTACGGCGGCGTCGTTGCCGGAAGGGATCATCAGGCAGCGCAGCAGGTTGCTGACCGACATCTGTTCCTCGTCCGCCAGATTGGCCAAAGAACTGCCGGTGCCGCTGAGTTCCTCATCCACAATGCTTTTGTCAATGGTGACGATGGTGTTGTCCGGATCGGAGACATGCTCGCTGACGATGATGTAGGTCATGATTTTGGTAATGGAGGCGGGGGCGCGGCGTTCGTCGGCGTTGAGCTCATAGACCGGGGTATCGGTATCCAGATTCAATAGATAAATGGATTTGCAGTTGGGGGTGAAGTTTATGTTAAAGGTGGCGGCCTGTACGGGTGCGGAAAACAGGGCCGTACACAAAAGCGCCACGATGGAAAATGTAAGAATTAACTTTTTTCTCATAGAACTTTTGCCTCCAGTATGATATGATAAAGTGTACCTATATTCTACAATACATTGCCCTTAAAGGCAAATAAAACTTTGGAGAAGGCCGGCAAAATCCGGGCGGGATGCCCATCGGCAGGTTTTGCGTAGCTTTTTCAAGCGACCGGGAGGTTATGGGGAATTGATAGCAATTACAGGAGATACGCACGGCGATATCCGCCGTTTTGACGCCTCGCTGGCCAAAAAGCTGAAGAGCGGGGACACCCTGCTGGTTTGCGGGGATTTCGGCTTTTTGTGGGAAGACGGCGAAGAAGAGCAAAAGCTTCTGGCAAAGCTGGAAAAAAAGAAATACACCATCGCTTTTGTGGACGGCACGCACGAAAACTTTGACCTGCTCAACCGTTGCAAGGAGGTGCAATGGTGCGGCGGTAAGGCGCATCAAGTGGCTTCCAACGTTTATCATATGATGCGGGGAGAGGTTTTCACCATCGAAGGGAAAAAAGTGTTCGCGTTGGGCGGTGGGGAGAACCCTGATAAGGAGATGTACATGGAATCCGGAAAATGGTGGGAGTGCGAAATGCCCACCATTTCGGAAATGCGGCACGGAGTGGAGAATCTCAATAAGGTAGGCCGCGAGGTGGATTATATCATCACTCACGAACCGCCGATCAGCATACGCAATATGCTGGATAAAAAGGGGAATTACATAAACGCCCTGGAGGCGTTTCTCGACGAGCTTTCCAAAGAGGTCAAATACAAGAAATGGTTCTTCGGCTGTACGCACATTGACCGCAAGGTGTCCGGCAAATACTTTTCGGTGTTCCGCGAGGTACTGTCCGCCGAACCGATTGAAAGCAAGAGGCGGTTCCGATGATCCGTCTGCTGCACACGGCGGATTGGCATCTGGGGAAGATGATCTACGGGCGTTCCCTCCTGGAGGATCAGGAATATTTTATCGACCGGCAGTTTTTGCCCGCCGTAGAGCGGGAGCGGCCCGACGCCGTACTGCTGGCCGGCGATATTTACGACCGCGCGGTTGCCCCGTTGGAAGCGATCCGGCTGTTTGACCGGGTGGTTTCTGCGCTTGCCCGCATGCATGTGCCTTTGGTGGCGGTCACCGGCAACCATGACGGCGGGGAACGGGTAGCGCTGGGGGCTTCTTTGCTGCGGGAGCAGGGAATTACGATTGTGTCCAACTTGCAGGAAGCGATGCGTCCGGTGTGTTTGGAGCGTGGAGGGCAAAGGGTGTGCATCCACCCGCTGCCTTATTTTGACCCGCCGCAGGCGCGCGCTTTTTTGCACAGGGAAGATCTGCGCGGCTTTCACGACTCCATGCAGGCCGTTTTGCAGGAGCTTCGGATGGAATGGGATGCACAGGCGGCCCATATCCTGGTCGCGCATTGTTTTGTAACGGGCTGCGTTTCCTCGGATTCCGGACGTCCCCTTTATGTGGGCGGGAGCGGGGAGGTAGGCGCCTCCCTTTGTTCCGCGTTTGACTATG
>CAMMKL010000224.1 GCA_946497265.1 uncultured Clostridia bacterium
GCCCTTTTTTTGAACTAATCCACTACCGCATCTTGACCGGCCGCCCCAGCGAAGAGGATTGCAGCGCGAGCGCTACTGTAAAAGTTCGGGTAGACGGCAAGGTGCAGCTTACGGCGGCCGAAGGAAACGGCCCGGTCAACGCCCTTGACAAAGCCTTGCGGGCTGCGTTGGAGGTCTTTTACCCCTCTCTGTCCCGTGTAAGGCTGACCGATTATAAGGTGCGCGTCATGGACTCCAAAAACGCCACCGGCGCTGTGGTAAGGGTTTTGCTCACCTCTTCGGACGGGCGCCGTCTCTGGACGACTGTGGGAGTCTCCAGCGACGTAGTCGCAGCCAGCTGGATTGCATTGGTGGATTCCATTGAGTACAAATTGATCAAAGACGCGGAAGACATTTTTCGCGGCAGAGTATAGCATAAAAATGGAAAACCATAAAAACGATAAGAAAGAGGGATAGAATGATGGCTGAGAAGTATTCTGAAAAATACTCCGAACTGATTCCCGAGGTAGAAGAGCTCGCCAACCTTTGCACCAGCAACGACCGGATCGACCCGAACCTTTACACAAAGTATGATGTAAAGCGCGGCCTCCGTGATCTAAACGGAAAAGGCGTACTTGCGGGGCTTACGGAAATATCGGAGGTCTGCTCCAAAAAGATCGTAAATGGAGAAGAAGTCCCCTGTGAAGGCAAGCTCTACTACCGCGGCGTGGATATCGAAGAGATTGTGCGAGGCTTTATCAAGGAGGATCGTTTTGGGTTTGAAGAAGTTACCTACCTTCTTCTGTTTGGAACCCTGCCGGATCAGGCGCAATTGGAAGAATTTACCCGCCTGCTGGTTCATTACCGCACCCTGCCCACCGCTTTTGTGCGCGACATCATCATGAAATCCCCCAGCAGCGACATGATGAATACCTTAGCGCGCAGCGTGCTCACTCTTTATTCGTACGACGAGCGTGCCGACGATACCTCCATCCCCAACGTACTGCGCCAATGCCTGCAGCTTATCTCCCTTTTCCCGCTCCTATCGGTGTACGGTTACAACGCCTATTGCCATTATCACGATGGGCAGGATTTCTATATCCATATGCCGGACCCCAAGCTCTCCACGGCGGAAAACATCCTGCATATGCTGCGCCCGGATTTTAAATACACCAAACTGGAAGCACGCATCCTGGATATCGCCCTGGTGCTGCACGCCGAGCACGGCGGCGGTAATAACTCCACCTTTACTACCCACGTGGTATCCTCCTCCGGAACCGATACCTATTCGGCCATTGCGGCGGCCCTTGGCTCCCTCAAAGGCCCCAAGCACGGCGGCGCCAACATCAAAGTGACACGCATGTTTGAAGATATGAAAGCAAATATCAAGGATTACACCGACGAGGAAGAGGTTTCGGCTTATCTGCGCGCTTTGCTCCATAAGCAGGCGTTTGACAAGGCCGGTTTGATCTACGGTATGGGGCATGCGGTCTACTCCCTTTCCGATCCGCGCGCCAACATCTTTAAAAGCTTTGTCAAAACCCTTTCGGAAGCAAAAGGGCGCATGGCGGAGTTCCAGCTATACTCGATGGTGGAACGCCTGGCTCCTAAAATCATCGGGGAAGAACGCCACATTTACAAAGGCGTCAGCGCCAACGTGGACTTTTATTCCGGCTTTGTGTACAGTATGCTGGATTTGCCGAGCGAGCTATATACCCCCCTCTTTGCCATGGCCCGTATCGCCGGCTGGAGCGCCCACCGCATCGAAGAGCTCACCAACCTGGGCAAGATCATACGCCCGGCGTACAAGAGCGTACAGGAACACGTACCCTACCAGCCTATGCACGAGCGCTGATTGTTCTCAAATTAAAACACAGAAAGCCAGCCGTTACACAACAGAACGGCTGGCTTTTTTCGTAATCACCCACTTTTGGGGCAGACCCTTCTCTCCATTCATACCATTTTTTCTTGGCTTGCCATCTTTCCTTTCCTATTCGGACAATTCGGTCTGCAAAAGTAGACAAACCAAATACGCCTCATAGGAGAACCTTTTTCCATAAGGCTCCGGGAATTTTGTAATGCTTGCAAAAAATCCTCTTATTTTTAGATAGTATGAGGCAAAGGGCCGGCTCTTTCCTTTCTGATACTCATCCATGTTTACTCTTTCGAAATTTCGTGACAACATATAAATAATAAAGATAATTTTTGTTATTTTTTCCCATTTACAAAAGCAACACCGTGTAGTATCATGATGGCAATATAATAAAAAGGGGACTTTTTTATGTTGTAATGTCACAAATATTCGACTCCTGTTCTCATACCGAAACTGCTTCTAAGAGGTTTGATATGGAAAGCTTTCTATCCAAGGTCTTGGTCGTTTTCGTTGCAGGCGTAGTGGTTTCTTATTTGGCAGGCGCCTGTTTCAACGATGGTGCAGGCGCTATTTTTACCGCTATTTGCTTTTACGGGGCCCTGATTTATTCTTTGCTTGAAAAATTTGTTACAGCTTACATCTCCAAGTCCGATAAAACTTCAACCGATCCCACAGAAAAAAAAGAGGAAGAATCCGAGGAAAAACAATGAAAGAGGTATTCGTCGATACTACCGCAAGTGGATCACAGATGAAAAATGTCGTAGGAACTTATGCGAGATGGACTGGAGGACTCAGCATCTTCTCGTTTGCTTTTGGTCCCGGTTCCATAACGATTAACGCTCCCTGGACTACATCCTATGATCAGATGTCTCCTGTTTATAGTACCTTTTATTAAAAAGTTCCTTTGTAACGCCAGTGCCCCCGCGAAGATCCGGTTAGCTGTTTACGGGTCTTTGGGGGGGCACTGGCGTTACAATATCTTAAGGGGCGCTTGTTAAACGAGGAGATTCCAATGTTCAAAAAAACCTGCGGGTTATCCCTTTTGGCACAAACAAAACGAATGCCCAGAGGGATATGGCCATCATGACATTTCCAATTTTCCTTATAATATCGTCTTTTCTCTAAAGATCCCGTTTGACCAATGGGCCGCCTTTTGTTGGCGCAAGGCTTAACCATTTTTAACTGGAGAAACTTTTTTATCAATCAGTAGAAAACCGGAAAGCAGGGCAAAAACCGTCCAGATAGCGATCATGCTGGTATATCCTCCCCAAGAAATCAAATAGCCAAAAAGGAGAGAGCCAAGCGCAGAGCCAATATAAGTGGCACAATCTAAAAGGCCGGATACCGTAGATACCTGGTTTTCGGATTGAAAATTGACAGGATAGATCGAGATCAACTCTGCATTTAGGATCGACGTAGTGACAGAAACTACAGCCAGCAGGATTCCGGAAATCCAAATAGAGGGCTTGGCAAATAAAAAAGGGAGCAGGGCTAGTGCACAAACAAAGAACGAAGAAATTAAAGTCGCCCTTTCACTATTCTTACAAGTACGGTACCAAAATGGAAAAAGCAGGCGTCCTAAAAGGGTGGCCAGAGGCATTAAAAAAATAAAAAAAGTTGCATGGGCCAAGTCAAGCCCATAGAACTCCAAAAACAGTAACGGTGCCCACATTGTGAGATTTTCTTTGATTGCGCCATGCGCCATTGCTGGAAATAACATTTTTTTAACCATCGGGTTTCGCAAGCAGGTAAAATGCACCCTGTTACTGGCCTTCTTCCGACTATTTTGATTCGGAAGAAGCAGCCATAACAGGAAGCTTAAAAGCAGAAGGAGAAGGCCCGGTACCCAAAAAATTTCCTTCAGGCCCCAAAAGGCCAACAGAGTAGGCAGCACAACACCAATTAACATTCCCACCCCGACCGATGCGGACAGGATTACAGAGGCGCGTTTTACCATCGTCCCCCCCGGATATGCCGCAGATACATTACACAAAGCTGCCCCCCAGA
>CAMMKL010000225.1 GCA_946497265.1 uncultured Clostridia bacterium
TATATTGACAAAGGAACCGGAATACATACCAAAGTGGCCGCATTGGTACATGTCATAGGTCCCTACAACGATAACGTATTTTCCGTTGTATTTTACAGCCTCCTCATACGGCGTGGCGTTTTCACCCAATTCAATCCATACCCCGTTTTTGAAGATGAAATTCTCACAATCCTCTTTGCTGTAATATAAGCTGTTTCTCTCAAATTCAAGGTTGCCAATGCCGATAACGCTTACCTGTTTATTATGGTAGGCTTCCGGATTTGCAATTAATTGAATAATGGATACCTATTGTGTGGTTTGCTCCTCCGCATTCTGGTTGGAATTGCTGATCGTTGCAGCAAAAAGCTTTGAGTAATCAGTTCTTGCGTTTTTGGGAAGAAACCCTGATAAAAATAACAACAGCAAAAGCAAAGGCAGGATTTTTTTCATGCTGTTATCTCCTCTGAATGTTTTTATCATGATACCATTAAATACAAAAATTGTCTACATATAACTATTGATTTGATTAAATAGTTCTTTTGTATTATGACAAGTATCTTTCAATCTGTTGTTATGTTTCGTAAGTCGTAATGCTTGTTCGAGCCAATTTGTGAAGAGCACGAAGCAAGTATCTATACACGGAGGTGAATTGCACAGGGATGTAACTGGTACAATGGATGTGGTTGCTTTTATTTTGGGTATTTTTTAGCTTTTTTTACTCTTGTTTTGTAACAGACGCTTTCTTAAACCTGCCGCTATACTATAAAAATCCGAAAGCTTGTACTTTCTACTTGCAAAAATAGGTTGTGTGTGGTACACTAGACAAGTATTCTATCGAGGTGTGTACGGAGGTGAATCTCAATGAACACCGTTGAGATAATTTTTGGTATCATTCTTGCTCTTTTTTCTCTTGCGATCATCGTCGTGGTTCTTCTTCAGGAAGGCACCCAGCAGAATATGGGGGCCATTACCGGTGGCGCGGATACGTTCTTTGAAAAGAACAAAGCCCGTTCTATCGATGCGTTCCTTGCCCGTTGGACCAAGGTGATTGCAATTGGATTCTTTGTATTGGTTCTGGTGATCAATGCAATTGTGTTCTTTACAAAGTAAGATTGGTTCCACAGCCCCGCGGAAACGCGGGGTTTTTTATATATCGACCGGTAATAATAATACAGGCTGTAAAGATTTTCAAAGAACGGCCAAAATTAGGCCAAGCAAAACGCCTAGAAGAGAAACAGAGGTTACGTATGGAATCGAAATTACAACATGTCATTCTACAGGTGCTTTCTGCCAGCAACGACGCCATGGAACCCCATGAAATCTTTGCCCAAATGGAACAGGTTCCGTTTGCCGATTTTACAAAAGCGGTAAAGGGACTGGAAGAGAAGGCACAGATTGTCGTCTCCAAAAAAGGAAAAATCCTATTGCCTCAGGCGGCCGGGCTTACTCCGGCCCGCATCATTTCGCAGTCGAGAAACTACTCCTTTGCCCGCCCCCTGGACGGCGGCGAAGATATCTATATCCCTGCGGAATGGGGGAAGAACGCTTTGGTAAGCGACCTTGTTTTCCTAGCCAAAGTGCGCCCTTCTTACAAAGGGATGGAAGGAAGGGTCGATCGGGTGGTAGCCAAGGGGGACAGGCTGGTTACCGGCACTGTACATCGTAACCGAAGCGGCTGCGAACTAATCCCCGACGCGGCATTCCGGTTTCCTGTTCCAATAGAGCGCGGAGCAGCTATGGGAGCGCGAAATGGCGATAAGGTGCGCGCGCTGCTTTCCCTGCGCCCCCGCACCAACCGTCTGACTGCCCGCGTGGTTAAAGTGTACGGCCGTTCCGAAAGCGCCCGTATCTGTGCCGACGCCATCATTGACGCTGCCGGTATCCCCAATGCGTTTCCGGCGGAGGTAACGTTGGAAGCGCGGTCGCTCAACGAACGCGGCATTACTAAGCAGGAGTTGGCCGGCCGCCTGGACCTGCGCGGAGAGAAAATATTTACCATCGACGGAGCGGACGCCAAGGATCTGGACGACGCTATTTCGGTGGAAAAGACTGCGGATGGCTATCAAATTGGAGTTCACATTGCCGATGTTTCCCATTATGTAAAGGAAAAAAGCGAACTGGATGCAGAAGCGTTGCAGCGCGGCACCTCCGTTTATTTTGCAGACCGCGTGATCCCCATGCTGCCAAAAGAGCTTTCCAACGGGATCTGTTCATTAAATGCAGGGCAGGATAAGCTTACCTTTTCCTGCTTTGCAACGCTTGATCCTACGGGCAAACTGATGGGGTATGAGTTCCATAAATCGGTCATCTGTTCGGTAGTGCGAGGCGTTTATTCTGAAGTCAACGCTATTTTTGACGGCACCGCCGGGGAAGAGGTCCTTAAAAAGTACGAACCGGTGCTGGATTCTTTGCGTTTGGCGGAGGAAGTGGCCCAGCTATTGGAGAAAAGGGGCCGCCGGCGCGGTACCATGGATTTGGAGAGCCGGGAATCACGGTTTACCTTGAATGAAAAAGGGGTTTGCGTTTCTATTGAGCCGCGCATCCAGGGGAGGGCGGAGCGGCTCATTGAACAATTTATGCTTACGGCCAATCAATCGGCCGCCTTATATGCCAGAGGGGCAGGGGTACCCTTTGTCTACCGCGTGCATGAATCCCCGGATCCGGAACGCCTGCTTACATTGAACAAACTCGCGGGAGCGCTGGGGCTGAAGAACCAGAGGCTGAAGGAAGGGGTGCGCTCTTCCGACTTTGCCCAACTGCTGGAGCAGGCGGAAGGGACCCCTGCCGCCCGTATCATTTCGCACCAGGTTTTACGTACGATGGCCAAAGCGCGCTATGACGACCGGCCATTGGGGCATTTCGGGTTGTCGCTTGCGGATTACTGCCATTTTACTTCGCCGATCCGCCGTTACCCGGATACAGCGATCCATCGTATTTTAACGGACTTGGTAAACGGCGAAAGCGTGACGAAAATGCAGCGGCACTATACCGAATTTGTAAAAGAAGCTTCCCGCCAATCCTCGGAATGCGAGGTGCGCGCCATGCGCGCCGAACGTGACGCCGAAAGCTGCTACATGGCGGAATACATGGCACAGCACCTGGGGGAAGAATTTGAAGGGGTTATCAGCGGGGTTACGCCGCGCGGGGTTTTTGTGGAGTTGGAAAATACGGCGGAGGGGTTCGTTCGTTTGGAGGAGTTCCCAGACTGCCGGTTCCAATTTGATGGCCTGACAGCCCACAAAGACGAAATCAGCGGGCGTACCCTGCGCATTGGCGACCCGATGCGTATTCGTGTGGTGGCGGCCCAGGTAGCCACCGGGATGGTGGACTTTGCCCCAGTGAAGGAGGAGGCTTAGGAATAAATCTTTTCCATTGTGTGGTATAAATCCTGTCATAATTACCCAAGCTATTCACATAACAATAGTACTGCAAGAAGGCGGAGGTTGTAATTATGGAAGGTGTGCTGCGCATGATTCGGCATACGGAAAGCGCCGTTAAGAAGGAAACCAAGGAAATTTCGGCAGAGGACCAGGCGATTCTGGAAGAAATCAGGGAAGTAAACCGGCAGCTTCGCTGTATTGACCGGTGGTTTCAAATGGAATGCAACGAAGACCTGATTGAAGCCTGTATCTACCAAAAAGAAGCCCTTCACGCCCGTTACCGATATCTGATGGCACGCGCAAGGCAAAACGGAATTTCATCTTCGCCCTTTGAATAAAGACAGGGGTTGATGTTTGTGCAGCCGTGGATGCTGTGGGCGGCGGGAGTTTTTTTATTGCTGGTATTGTTGCAGGTAATTGTACGGGCCAAAAAACCGGTCCTAAAAGCGATCGGGGGAATTTTGCAGGGAATCCTTACCCTGGTAATCGTTAATTTAGCG
>CAMMKL010000226.1 GCA_946497265.1 uncultured Clostridia bacterium
TGAGGCCGGGCGACGCGCGGTTTCCAGCTAACCCGGCACTCCCAGTACCGAGTTTACCGAAGAGGCCACTAATTTTGACGAATTTGCATGTGAATGGGCCCCCAATGAAAAAGTCTCCGCCGAGGTAGCCGCCGGGGCCAGCTTTGCCGGCGCACGTTCCTTCTGCGCAATGAAGCACGTGGGCCTAAACGTTGCGGCCGACCCCTTCTTTACCATGAGCTATATCGGCGTAAACGGCGGCATGGTCCTGGCCGTGGCGGACGATCCCGGCATGCACTCCTCCCAAAACGAACAGGACAGCCGCAACTACGCGATCGGCGCCAAAGTCCCCATGCTGGAGCCGGCGGATTCCAGCGAATGCAAAGAATTTACAAAGCTCGCCTATTCGCTCTCGGAAGAGTACGACACCCCTGTGGTCTTGCGTCTTACTACCCGCATCTCCCATTCCCGGAGCCTGGTGGAGTTGTGCGACCGTGAAGAGCACGAATTGATCCCCTATCAAAAAGATCCGGCCAAAAACGTGATGCTGCCCGCCTTTGCGAAGAAAAAGCATCCGATGGTGGAGGAGCGTACCGCCGCGCTCACAAAGTGGGCGGAATCCTCCGAAATCAACCGCATAGAACTCAACGACACCTCGATCGGCATCATCGCCGCCGGCGCGTGTTACCAATATGCCAAGGAGGCCATGGGAGAAAACGCTTCCTACCTCAAGCTCGGCATGATACACCCCCTACCGGTGGATCTCATCAAACGTTTTGCCGAAAAGGTAGACACCCTCTATGTCATCGAAGAGCTTGACGATATCATCGAAACCCATTGCCGTAAAAACGGAATTCCAGTAATTGGGAAAGATCTGTTCCCCCGCTGCGGCGAGTTCAACCAACAGCTTATCCGTGAACTGCTCACGGGTGAAAAGCTCTCGCGCAAGGCGTTAAAGGAAGAAATCCCCATGCGCCCGCCGGTCATGTGCTGCGGCTGCCCGCATCGCGGCCTTTTCTACGCGCTTAAGCGCCTGAAGGTCTATGTCAGCGGCGACATCGGCTGTTATACCCTGGGCGCCTCCGCCCCGCTGGCCATGATGGATACCTGCGTCTGCATGGGCGCCTCAGTTTCGGCTTTGCATGGCTACAACAAGGCTCTGGGCGCCCAGTCCGAAAAGAAATCGGTTGCCGTCATCGGTGATTCCACCTTTATGCATTCCGGCATCACCGGATTGGTGGACATCGCTTACAACGCGACCAACTCTGTCGTGATTATTCTGGATAACTCCATTACCGGCATGACCGGCCACCAGCAAAATCCCACTACAGGCTATAACATCAAAGGCGACCCCGCCTCCAAGGTATGCCTGGAAGATCTGTGCAAGGCTGTTGGCATTCCCAATGTGCGCGTCTGTGATCCTTACGATCTCAAGGAAACCATGAGGGTTATTAAGGAAGAACTGGACAGCGACGGACCCTCCGTTGTGATCTCCCGCCGCCCCTGTGCCCTGCTCAAATACGTCAAACACAATCCTCCTCTTAAAGTGGATAGTGAAAAATGCATCGGCTGCAAGGCATGCCTTTCCATCGGCTGCCCCGCAATCTCCATCAAAGAGGGAAAAGCGGCTATCGACCACACCCAGTGCGTCGGCTGCGGCGTATGCACCGGGTTGTGCGCCAAAAACGCCATTGTGGAATAAAGGAGGAAGTAATATGAAACAGGTAACCAGTGTTTTGATCGTGGGCGTAGGCGGACAGGGCACTCTGCTTGCAAGCCGCCTGCTGGGCAATGCCATGCTGAGCGCAGGCTGTGACGTAAAAGTTTCCGAAGTACACGGCATGAGCCAGCGCGGAGGTTCCGTCGTCACTTATGTGCGTTACGGTGAAGAAGTTGCTTCCCCGATTATTGAGGAAGGCGGGGCCGATTATATCCTGGCGTTTGAGCAGTTAGAGGCCGCCCGCTTCCTGCCTTGGCTGAAAAACGGTGGAGAGATCATCGCCAATTCCCAGACCATCGACCCCATGCCCGTCATTACAGGGGCCGCGCACTACCCGCAGGACTTGATCCAAAAAATCCGCGAACGGGGCGTAACCATCACCGATGTAGACGCGCTTTCCCTCGCAGAGGAAGCCGGTTCTTCCAAGGCGGTAAACGTGGTGCTCATCGGCGTGCTCGCCAAACGCATGCACCTTCCTTACGAAGCATGGGTAAAAACCATCCGGGAAACCGTTCCTCAAAAATTTGTTGAAATGAATTTAAAAGCGTTCGATCTCGGCTATCAAAAATAATGTTTTCCTTGTTCTACCAGGCTATCCTTTAAAACGCCGCCGTTTCAGAGCAAAAAAAGACGCACGACCCAACATGGAAAATGGATCGTACGTCTTTTTTTGCTTTTTATCTCCAATGTCAGATACCAAGGTTTCAACCAGCTTTTGTCATTATTTTTACTAATTTTTTCACCTATATTATTAAATCATGTGCAATTATTGACACATCGCTGATTTATTGCTATACTGTTAATATAAAAAGAAGGTGATTCCAATGCAATTGTAAAAACAACTCTATTCAGAAAAAATTACATGAGAGAAAAGAAAATGAGGTGCATTATGAAAAGATTAGTGAGCTATATTCTAACAATTTGTTGCCTAGCGGGTACGGTTGTCTCCTCTCAAGCGCTAACAGTGGAAACAGAAGAAGCTGTGATGGTATCCTCATCTGCAAATCTTTCATTGATGCAGTTAGAAGAGGATCTCCAAAACAAAGAAACCCTCCACATTCAGGAAATACAAAATTTAAAAGATATATATACAATATCCAGTGATACGCTCAACGAAGAATACTGTGTTTATTATTTAAAACCGAAAGAACCCCTGAAAAGAATGGTCTATTCAGATGGCTCTGCCATCAATGAATACGCCTCCAGAGCAGTACTTACCAGAACAAAAGAAGATGTAGACGGCTCTCTGGCCGTTGTCATGTGGTCGGAAATGACCTATGAAACAAAACAATTTGTCGATGGAGGAGGAAATCATACAGGCTACCGGATCGTAAAAAGTTCCGCCCTCATTAAAAGTTTTGACGAACGCTTTGGCCGTAATTTTGGAACCCGCTGCATACAGGTGGGAGAAAACTTGGTAACAAATCAAATCGAACGTTTTGATTCCTCCCATCGGTGGGGCGACCGAATTGTAGGGCGAACCCAGTCTTATAATCCAGGATTTTCCGGTTATATGGCATGTGACTTTAATGGATCCATATCCACCGACGTCTATGTCGATATATCGCATAACGGGTCTACCTATTGGACGTTCAACATTCATTTAAGCGAGGGAACTATCCCCCTTTAAAGCTCTAAACACATAAAAGAAGGTGTCTCTATGGCTTTTATAAAAGGCATCCGAAAATTGCGTTACTTCGCTTTTCTGCTGCTTTTGATCGTAGAATTCCGCCTTTTCGACTTTTTCTATATCCGTGCAAGCTCCAAGATCATGCAGGAGGCGTCCAACGTGCCGTTGATTCTGCCGGTTATGGGGATGCTTGCCCTGATGGGGGCAACCTTATTTGCTGAACGCTATTTTAATGCGGACAAAAACCTTTCTTTTAACGCCATCGGTAAAGTCTTGGCCTTGGTAACCGCCGTTCTCTATTATTTTTACCTGCTGCCTATCCCGGTGCGCAGAAGCTTTAACGCCACGCTATTTCTTTTCTGTATCGGCGGTTTTTTGTTTGCTTCCCTTGTTCGGGACCTCTGCTTGCTGTTTCGGCGCAAAGATTAACGCGGCGCTTAAAGCGATGCAGTCCATTTTTAAGAAGGCCAGTAGAAAGAAGGGGCGCCTCCCCCG
>CAMMKL010000227.1 GCA_946497265.1 uncultured Clostridia bacterium
CATTTGCTTTTGCAAAAAAATCTTTTTTCTCAAAGTCAAAAGATCCGTCTCGAAGATCGCCCATTTTCCATGTTTCATCCCCTACAAATTGATGGCATGGATAGATTTCGCCCTCCGGGGTAACCGCAACATATTCATTGCCGCAGCCGCAGCCGCGCAACCGTTTGATCGCGCAGGGCCCTTGATCCAGATCAAGCATAAAGTGGAAGAAGTGAAAGCCCCTTCCCCCTTCTTTTTTTTGCCGCAGTATCGTTTTGGCTAAGGTTTCATATTCTTCAAAAACACGCGGCAGATCGTCCTCTTTGATGGAATATTCCAATTTCACGTCGGAAACCACCGGCTCCACCGAAATCTGATCGAACCCAAGGCCGGCCATGTGCAGGACGTCTTGCGTAAAATCCAGGTTGAATTTGGTAAACGTACCGCGCACATAATAGTCCTTATCGCCGCGGTTTGCCACCAGCTTTTGATAACGGGGCACAATTTGGTCGTAGCAGCCTTTTCCGTTTACACGGACGCGCAAACGGTCGTTTACTTCTTTTCTGCCGTCCAGGGAAAGAACTACATTGGACATTTCTCGATTGATAAAGTCGATTTTGTCATCCGTCAGCAGAAGGCCGTTCGTGGTGATGGTAAAACGAAATTTTTTATTATACTTTTTCTCCTCTTCCCTCGCATATTCCACGACCTGTTTTACAACATCAAAGTTCATCAGCGGCTCGCCGCCAAAGAAATCGAGTTCCAAATTGTGCCGCGTGCCTGAATTTTGAATCAAAAAATCTATAGCTTTTTTTCCGATTTCCAACGGCATTAGCATTCGGCCGCGGCCAAAATCCCCCTTTGCAGCAAAACAATATTCACACCGCAGATTGCAGTCGTGGGCGATATTCAGGCACATGGCCTTCACCGGGGCTTTCGTCATCATATTGGCAAACGGCTCGTAGGAATCGCTGGAATAGAGAAGTCCCGCCTGAAAGAGCTCATAAAGCTCGGCATAGGCTTCTTGCAGCTCCTGCTTCCCATACTTGCCGGCCAAGGCTTCCACAACGGCCTGCGGCATGGCTTCGCCCATCGTTTCGTCCAGATAGTCGAGCATATCGTAGGAGCAATCGTCCACCACATGGACGGCCCCGCTGTTTACGTCCAATACAATCGCATAGCCATTCAGTTTATATTTATGTATCATACTCTATAACTCCATTTAGACAAAATAAAATCGTAGGGGCGGCACAAACGAAACCGTCTGTGAACAGCCCCTACGGATTCAGAACCGGTGAAACAAAAATTACTTTTCGCACTTCTGGTTTGCCACCGTGCAGGATGTCTTGCAGGCAGACTGGCAGGAAGCCTGGCATTCGCCGCAGCCGCCCTTGACAGCGCTTTCCTTCAGGTTCGCCTTATTCAAGGTTCTAATATGCTTCATTGTAACGACCTCCGTTTCGTAACGTATTCTCAAATTTTATTATACCATAAAGCAGGAAAAAAGGAAGCACAAAATACTATTTTCGCCTGTTTTTTTTGTTTACTCCCAAGATTCCTCCGATAGCTCCCAAAAGAAGCATGGAAAAACAGGCCACCAAAGTATAAAATGTAAAAGGCTGCGCCGTTTTCACCGCGCTGACCAAGGCCAGCACGCCGAACAAAACAAGCGCCGTAATCAGGCCGTAAAACATCCCCTGCATCTTTCGTTTTCTTGCCGCGCAAAATCCCCCGATAAAAGAACCAAAAAGGCAGGCGATCAATACCAAGGGACGGATCATTGACAGCGGAAGCAGTTTTGCTTGCGTAAAGATAAAAGCAAAGAGCAGCAAGCAAACCGTGCAGACGATGGCCCCGGCGCAAAACCCAAACAAAATAGCCTTGAGGGAAGCCGTCCATTTATGATCAGCCTCTCCCATTTTTTCATACCTCAATGAAGATCCCCCCTTGCATCACTGCTACATGAATATGTAAGGGCGAAGCTCGTTATGCATCGGGTTACGCATCGTCATGAACGGTATCGCAGCTTGCAATTGCCCAGCGCTTTACCCGGATTTTACTACCAATGCCGGTTTCTATGACAAAAGAATCCGTTTCTTCTTTGATGCTGATGATTTTTCCCATAATTCCGCCGATGGTGGTCACATCATCACCGATCTGCAGATTCTGCCTCATCTTTTCCTCTTTTTTCCTCTTCTTGGACTGGGGCCGGAAAAGGATGAAGTACAGCGCGCCAAACATGACCGCATACAACAGAATCATGGTGATAATGCCGCCGGCTCCCTGCTGGCCTTCTGCTAAAAGGATATTGTTCATTACCAATTTGCACCTCCAAAATTAATAGCTTGATTATAGCAACAATTTGTCCGGCTTGCAAGCCTTTTTACAGCCTGCGGCCCAAAATTTCCCTGTATTGACGATAAAAAGCATCGTACGTGCTCCCATCCAGCGCCCGGCGTATCCTTTCCATCAGGGTGTTGTAGAAATAAAGGTTATGCATAACAGCCAGCCGCATCCCCAGCATTTCTCCGCTTTTGAACAAATGGCGCAGGTACGCCCTGGAAAAATGGCTGCACACAGGGCAGCCGCATTCTTCATCAATCGGGGCTTCGTCCAACTCGTATTTGGCGTTCATAATGTTACGCACTCCCTGCCAGGTAAACAGATGCCCATGCCGGGCATTGCGGCTCGGCATAACGCAGTCAAATAAATCCACCCCACGGTAAACTGCTTCCAGTATATTGACCGGGGTTCCCACGCCCATTAAATAACGGATTTTCTCCTTTGGCATCTCCGGCGCCACCGCTTCGATGATACGATACATCTCCTCAGCGCTTTCTCCCACCGCCAGGCCTCCAATGGCGTAACCGTCTAGGTCTAATTCCCTGATCCGGCGCATATGCTCCACGCGAAGGTCTTCGTACGTACTGCCCTGGTTGATGCCAAACAGCATCTGTCCCGGGTTGATGGTATCCGGCAATGCGTTTAGGCGCAGCAGTTCTTCCTTGCATCGGTAAAGCCAACGGACTGTTCGTTCACAGGAATGCTTGGCATAGCCGTATTCCGCAGGATTTTCAACGCATTCGTCAAACGCCATCGCAATGGTAGAGCCTAAATTCGACTGAATACGCATACTCTCCTCTGGGCCCATAAAAATCTTATGCCCGTCAACATGGGAGGAAAACGTAACCCCCTCTTCCCGTATGCTTCTCAACTTGGATAGGGAAAACACTTGGAATCCGCCGCTGTCTGTTAAGATTGGGCCGCTCCAACCGGTAAAACGATGCAGCCCTCCAAGCTTTTTTACGGTTTCATCGCCTGGGCGGAGATGCAGGTGATAGGTATTACAAAGCTGTACCTGGCATTTCAGGCCTTTGAGGTCCAGAGCAGAAACCGCGCCTTTGATCGCCCCGCAGGTAGCCACGTTCATAAAGGCGGGCGTCTGCACCGTGCCGTGCGGCGTTATAAACTGCGCACGCCGCGCGTTTCCCTCCGTTTTCAGCAATTGATACATAAAGCAACTCCTTTGTCGTAGCATGGTAACCCAAGTTCATTGGGCCAACGGATTTTATTATAAAACCAAGCAAGGGAAAAAGTCAATAAAGGGATCATACGGCCATTCTGCGCCTGTTTGGGGCGGCCGTATGGGGAATCTCATTCCGGTCTGCAATGTATATATTGTTCCACTTCATCCCATTTTACCGGAAAACCGGCTCCATGGGAACAGAAGATGGAGCTGGATGGGTTGGCGGTATCGCGGTCTTTCTCATATCCGCGCCGGAGGATGGCATCCGATGCGTTGTGGCAAGGTTCGTAACCGGCAAATTGGACCCCC
>CAMMKL010000228.1 GCA_946497265.1 uncultured Clostridia bacterium
CGGGGAAAACCGTGTGCAGGAGTTTTTGAGCAAGGAGGAAGCCCTTCTGCCCAGCGTGCGCCATTTGATCGGCCATTTACAGACCAATAAGGTAAAACAGATCGTGGGCCGTGTGCGCATGATTCAATCGGTGGACAGCGAGCGCCTTGCCGCCGAGATCTCACGCCTTTCCCAACAAAAGGGGATTCAAACAGAGGTATTGGTAGAAGTGAATATTGGTAAAGAAGAAAATAAATCCGGCGTTTTCGCGGAGGAATTAGATTCCCTTCTGGAAAAAATAGACTTATTGCCCGGCATTCGGGTGTGTGGTTTGATGACGATTCCTCCAATATGCGAAAAAGAGAGCGAAATACGGGAATATTTTTCAAAGATGCACAAACTGTTTATTGACAGACAGGGTAAAAAAATGGATAATGGTAACATGGCTGTTTTATCTATGGGTATGTCCGGCGATTATGAGCAAGCAATATTGGAAGGCGCTACCATGGTGCGGATCGGCTCCGCGTTGTTCGGCGCCAGAAAATACAATTCATAATGTTTATTAAATGCCAAGGAGGATTTTAAAATGGCAGGATTGGTTCAGAAACTGAAGGATATGTGGACTCCCCCCGAGGATGAGTACGAGTACGAAGAGTACGACGAGATGGAAGAAGAGCAGGAGGAAGAGATTTACTCCAATAGCCGTTCCGATCGTATGGAAAGCACCCGCGACCATCAGAGGGAGGGAGATTCCTATCGCCGCAGCGGAAACGGCGGCAGCAACAAGGTGGTGAATATCCATGCAACCGCGCAGTTGCAGGTAGTGCTGTTTAAACCGGAGCATTTTGGAGAAGAAACCTGCGCCGTAGCGGATGAGCTTTTGAAGATGCACACTGTTGTGTTAAACCTGGAGAACACCAACAAGGACGTTTCCCGCCGGATTTTGGACTTTTTAAGCGGCGTTACCTACGCCAACAACGGGAAATTCAAGCGCGTGGCTACCTCCACCTATATCATCACGCCTTATAATGTCGATCTGACCGGCGACGATGTTTTGGACGAGCTGGAAAGCAACGGCGTATATTTTTAATGGGTGTTACTAAGGCGGCTGGTATGGAAGATTCCCTTCTTGCCGCCCGCATAGAGGATGCGTTGCGCTTAAGCGATGCTCGGTACTACCCATATTTTGTCGGTTTTTTGGATGAACGGCAGGCGGCGCTGGCCAGAGGGCAGGCGCTGCAGGCCGGTTTTTCCAATTATCTGCTTTGGGGCGGGTACGAAGGGGCGCAGCGCGTATTTTTTGGTGCTTTTCCCGAAGGGTGGCAGCCGGAAACAGAAAGCTTCCCTTTTGCCGCTCTGTACATAACGTTTCGCCGGGAGGATGTCCTTACGCACCGGGATTTTCTCGGTACCCTAATGGCACAGGGCATTGGCCGCGACGCCATAGGGGATATCGTAGTAGGCGAAGGGCGCTGTGTGCTTTTTGCAAAGGAAGAGCTCGCCCCATACATCACTGCACAGATATCCAAAGTGGGTGGCGCGGGCATTGCGTTTTCTGAACAGCCTTTTTCTCTGCCTTCGGGCAGAGGTTTTGAAGAAAAGAGCGGTACGGTTGCTTCCGCACGGCTTGATTGTGTGCTTTCCGCGCTTACCGGGCTCAGCCGAGAGAAATGCGCTTGCCGGATTGCATCCGGCGCGGTTTCGATGAATTATGAACCGGTTGTTTCGGTCAGCGGAAAGATATCGGACGGAGAGGTCCTGTCTGTAAGAGGATATGAAAAATATATTGTGTATCGGTTGGGGCCCCTTACCAAAAAAGGCCGCCTACGTTTGACAGCCAGAAAGTATCGATAGAATGGGAGACAGGAGGAAACGGCATGATTACACTGGAGGATATCGCCAACGCTACTTTCCGAAAGGCGAAGATTGGCGGATACAATCCGGAAGACGTGAATGAATTTCTGGATCAGGTACAGGAATCTTTTTCTCAACTGCAAAAGGAAAAGATGGAATTGGTTCGCAAGCTGGAAATCCTGGCGAAAAAAGTGGAAGAATACCGCGAGGAAGAGGAAAGCATCCGCAATACCCTTTTCAGCGCGCAGAAATTAGCCGACGCTTCCGTACGGGAAGCCAAGCATAAATCCGAAGTCATCCTAAAAGACGCTTCGGCCAAAGCTGAAAAAATCGTAAACAATGCCCAGGCGCAGATTATCGAACAGCAGGAGACGTTACTGAACCTACAGCGCGAAGTATCCAGCTTTCGTTCCCGCCTGTTGGCTATTTATAAAGAACACCTTACGTTAATCAACGCGTTGCCCACGGAAGAAGAGAAACCAGACAAGACAGAAGAGGTAGTTTCTATAGAGGAAAACAAACAGCCGGATGGGATGCAACCGGGAACATCCTCTGATGTACCGGCAGCGCCTTCCGAGCCGTTGGAAACGCCGATAGCTCCACAAGCGGTTCCGGTTGAGTCCGACCCGCCTGCGGAAAAGCCGGTGAAAGCGGTGCCGTTTGCGCCGGAACCAGAGCTTACGAGCCCGGATCAGCCACAGGCGGTGAAGGCAGATTTTCTGTCATCCAACATGCCGGCGGAAGAACCGGAGGCCCGTTCGAAGTTCGGCGAATTAAAATTTGGTGAAAATTATAAGGTAAGAAGCGACGAAGAGGAATCCCCACTGGGCCTCTTCAAACATAAAAACAAATATTAAAGGAGCGTTTCCGGGTTTTGGCGTCTTCTGTGAAGGGAAAGCCGCTGGAAACGTTTACATAAGCAAGGGAGAGTACGATTGATGCCTCAGGATTACAACAATACCATGAACCTGCCGAAAACAGAATTTCCCATGCGCGCAGGGCTTCCCAAAATGGAACCGAAGTTGTTAAACAAATGGGAAGAAGAAAAAGTTTACGAAACTTTAATGAAAAAAAACGAGGGGAAACCGCTTTATGTCCTCCACGACGGCCCCCCATACGCCAACGGCGATATTCATCTGGGTACGGCCCTGAATAAAACCCTCAAGGATTTTATTGTCCGCTATAAGAATATGGCCGGGTTTCAAGCGCCTTATGTGCCCGGCTGGGACACGCACGGCCTGCCGACGGAACTCAAAGCCCGTAAAAAAGCCGGCGTAGGCAATTCCACCACGATTTCCGATATTGAACTGCGTAAGATTTGCGCCGACTTTGCAAAAGGATATATCGACGACCAGCGCCGCCAGTTTAAGCGTTTAGGAGGTATCGGCGAGTGGGAGAATCCCTACATTACCCTGCTGCCGGAGTTTGAGGCCAAGCAGATTGAAGTATTTGCCGAGATGGCCTGTAAGGGGTATATCTACAAAGGATTAAAACCGGTTTATTGGTGCCCGGATTGTGAAACCGCGCTGGCGGAGGCAGAAATTGAATACTCCGAAGATCCCTGCCATTCCATTTACGTAAAGTTCCGTGTAACCGATGACAAAGGCATGCTTACCAAGCTGGGCGCGGATCTTTCCAAGACGTATTTTGTCATTTGGACTACCACTACCTGGACTTTGCCGGCCAATGTGGCGATTTGTGTAGGGCCGAAGTTTCGGTATTGCCTGATCAAAAGCGGAGAAGAATACTTTGTAATGGCGGAAGAGCTTTATCAAAACTGCATGAAGGCCGCCGGTAAGGAAGATTTCGAGGTACTCGGCACGTTTTCAGGCGCTGAGTTGGAATATATGAAAACCGCACACCCGTTTTTGGACCGCACTTCCCTTGTGATTGTGGGCGACCATGTCACGCTGGAAAGCGGTACCGGCTGCGTGCATACCGCGCCCGGCCACGGCGTGGAAGACTACGA
>CAMMKL010000229.1 GCA_946497265.1 uncultured Clostridia bacterium
ACGCCGGAAAGGTCGTTCTGGCTGATGTTATAACGGAAAATGGTGTTGACTGCCTGTGCGCCGCAGACCATTACGCTGCCGCCGCCGTTGTTGTGGCTGTAGTTATATTGGTAAACGGTACCGTCGCCCCAGTCGGCGTCCCAAGCCTGGCCGTCCTGGTTTTGGCAGGTATCGAACGCCTCGTTGTATTGGAAGACGGCGTCCTTACATTTCCAGGGCCAAATGCCGGCCGCCACACGTCCGGTAGCGGTTTGCGAATAAATCTCCGGGTTGATCTCGCGCGCTGCGCCGTCGGATACATTATATTCAATCAGGGGACGGTGGCAGTACATGGTAGTGATGGCGTCGCCGCCGGCATCTTTAATATAGTTGTTACGGATGACCACGTTGGTAGAACCATAGGTCTCGCTGACCTCGTCTGAGATTTCCGCTGTGGTAAACTGATTCCAGTAGGCCGTGTAGCCGACCGCGATCCCCCATCGGCTGACCGTATTCACTTCGCAGCCTTCGATCAAAACGTCATCATAGCGGGAAATACCCGTTTCCGCCTCGTTCTTCGGCTGGAAAACCGTAAAGTAAATACCGCCGTTGTTCATGTGCTTATCATAAACATTGCCGTCCACATCGTGCACATTGAGGTTCTTTAAATAAACATGATCGACCGTACCTCGATTCTGGGCCACTACCGCCACACCGGTACGGTTCATCTTGTTCAAATCGCTGTAATCGACATTATAGAAGACGTCGTCGTTGGTCATTTCAATGTTGCTTACTTCCACATATTCGGCGTCATACAGCAAAATAGAGGAAGAAACATAGCCCTTATACCGGTGGGAAGAGCTGTCCAAAGATTTGCCGTAATCCTGATACCAGATCCCCTGCCCATTGGTGGCGATAATCGGGTCGGCCCCTTCCCCATATTTATTAATTTCAATAGGGGCTTCCGGCGTGCCGCTGACATCGCGCAAGTGGATAAAACCGTCTTGGAAGATAGAACCCGCTTCCAAAAGGATCCGATCTCCCGGGCCAAACTGGATGCCTGTAAGCTTATCCAGCGTTTGCCAGGCCTTGTCCGGCGAGGTACCGTCGTTTTGGTTGTCACCGTGCAGGCTGCTGATGTAGTAAGCCCGCCCGGTTTCTTCCGCCGCTGCCCGGGTAACCGGCAAAACAAGATTCGCCGTGCATACCAGGGCAAGCGTACAGAGGATAGCTAACAGTTTTCTTCTCATGATCTGACCTCCTATTTTTTAATATTCTCTAGAGTAAAAGCATAAACATCATCCAGATCTCCCTCCAATACAGCGTTTTGAGCCTTCTCGGCAATCAGCTCGTTATAACGCTGTTCCCGCAGGTTCTTTTCGATGTTATCCTTTACTTCTGTAAGAGGCAAATAGTCGTATTCCACCCGATCAGTGCATTGAATTAAATATAAGGTACCGTTCTGCTCGATCACCTGGGTACATTCGCCCTTTTTTAACCCGGCAGCCAATTCCAGAACGTCCCCTATTGTTTTTGATTGAGACCCCATCTCGGCGGAAAGAATTTTTTGGTTGTGGTAATAGGGAAACAAAAGCTGGTTTTCCGTAATCAAAGAACTCATGGGGGAATCCCCATCCACCTGTTTGTAAAGGTTCTCCATCTCCCGCTGGAGCGTTTCCATTTGCAATTCGTCAAGCCCTTCCAAAACGGGATCAATTTTTATGTAGCTGAGTTCGATATCATCATCCTTTTGAAAAAGGATGTCCTTCTTCTCCTCATAATAGGCGTTGATGTCCTCTTCGGAAAGCTGCATCCCTTCGTTGTTTAGATCGCTGCAATACTCTTTCTGAATCGCGTCCATCTCATATTCCATGTAGAGATCCAATGTAAATTCAGATAAGCCGTAAACCGGTTCCCCTTTTTCTATTTTCTCCTTCCGGGAATGATTCTCCTTTTCAAAACGTGTGAGCAGCGCTTGATAATCAGCAGAATCTATATAGCCCTTTTCTTTTGCCAAGCCGTAAACCGCCTGCAAGTTTTTCAGCTTTTCGATCGTATGATCGGCGAGCACCCGATACGGGATTTCCCCATTGAAATCCGTCTCCCAAAATTCGGAATCTACGGTGGTCCCGTATTTTGTCGTAAACAGCTGCGTCACAGTATAAATCTCATTGTTCATCACTTGGAGATATTCTTCCTGATCTACTGTTTTTCCATTGATGGATAGCTGCAAAACCTCTGGACGGGTTAAAACTATGGACAAAGCGACGACCGTTATTACTGCCACTGCCGCAGCGGACAGAATGATCCATAATTTCTTTTTCATGATTTTCACCTTTGCTAAACAGAATAATAAAAACCGCTTCTATTGATTTTTTTTCATAGATTATTATATTATAAAAATGAAATTTCGCTTATATAACGCCAGTTTTCCTTACTTGCATAGAAAATACAATAAAAGGAGTTCCTTCATCATGAACAAAAATCTGCTTACGGAAAATCAAAATCCGCCTGCACAGGTTAATTTGAACAATAAGGTTATCTTAAGCGCAAATATTCAAAAAAGAGAGCATTATTATAGCTTTTCCAAGCACATTCATACTAATATAGAATTATACCATATTTTATCCGGTGAATGCAAAATGGATATCTGCAAAGAAACCGTTACCTGCCGCAAACAGGATGTGATCCTTATTCTTCCCAATACGGTACATTCGTTTTATCTTGACTGCGAAGAGCCCTGTGAATTCCAACATATCCATTTTAAACCGGAATTTCTCACCAAGCTATTTTTCGACCAGGTCAGCCTTCTTTCTTATTTGATCTCATCGCTCCATTTTTACTGCAAAATCCCGACGGATGAAAAAACCAGGCGTTTATTCA
Organism: uncultured Clostridia bacterium; assembly: GCA_946497265.1. Taxonomy (GTDB): domain Bacteria; phylum Bacillota; class Clostridia; order Oscillospirales; family Acutalibacteraceae; genus CAMMKL01. The sequence goes on from CAMMKL010000229.1 coordinate 2,863, forward strand.
ATGCTATCCTTGCATGCAATCAGGAAGCGGGTTCTTTTCCAAATGCGGAGGCCAACTTATATCTGATGCTTCTTTTGATACAAATTCTAGAAAGGAACCCGTCTGGAATCAAACCGTTTTTTTTCGAGTCTGCAGTGCAAAACCGTTATGTCACTTTTGCTTTGGAATATATTCGGGAAAACTACTCCAAAAAAATCCTGATATCCGATATTGCCGAACCGCTCCATATATCGGCGCGCTATTTGAGTAAAATTTTTGTTCAGCACACAGACTTGACGGTTCTTAACTACATCAATATTTTCCGCATCAACAAATCCATTGAATTGATGACCGATACAGATCTGTCCTTAGCTGAGATTGCCGTGCGAATTGGTTGTGCAGGTTCCCAGCATTTCTCCAAAATGTTTCACAGCATCATCGGCTTGAGCCCTCATAAGTACAAACAGCTTCTCAAAAATGAAAAATAGAGGGTTTCCCTGAGGACTCAAGAGTCGCTTATGTAAACGAAAGAAGGTTTTGTGCATTAAATTTCTTGCATCGTTTCCGCTATGGATTCCATAAACGGCCACAATCCTGTTTCCTTAAATTCCCCTTTTGTTTTGCTGTTTGTGGATAAAACGGATGCTCTTCTTTTAACAAAAGCCGGGGGCTACCGGAACCGGTAGCCCCCGGCTTCCTTTATTATTTCTCTTTTTTCTTAAGCATTAGGAAGGCACCTGCCGCGGCACAAACCGCCATAACAGAAAGGGCCGCAATGGGCGCGCTGTCGCCCGTGGTGGGGGCTTCGTCGGTTGCTTCCTTGCCGGTATTGGGGTTCGAGCTTTCGCCGGAACCGTCGCCCGGTTTCGGGTCTTTCGGTTCGGTAGCGACCGGGACAAGCTGTGCCTTGGCGATTGCCATCTCGGCTACCATCGCGTTGATCAG
>CAMMKL010000230.1 GCA_946497265.1 uncultured Clostridia bacterium
AATAACTCCTGCCGAGGCGGGATCTTTTCAAATAATTTAGCCGTACGTTTATTGCCCGTTTTTTCTCCAGCTTCGTCCCCTTGAGGCTCCATGCCCAAATACTGATCCGTCTTTTTCGCATACGATTTTGCAGAGGATTGCCGTTTTATGCCGGCTGTTTTGTTTCCTTTTTTCTCTGAATCAACTATCACTCGATAACCTCCAATGATTCACAATTTAAAATTTTACAGACTCTTTCCACATTTCCACAAACACAAAGCAGCAGTAGCTAGACTAAGACAATACCAAACACAAAGCCAAAAGAGCCCTATGTAACCGAAGCCAGGGTAACCTTTTGGAATTTCCGCCCGCTGGCAAACGGTGCACAACGGGCGGACTTTGCATAAATGATTATTAAATCATTAATTTTCCTTTTTATTTTCTTCTTGTTGACAAAAACCCCGTAACCTCTTCTTAATCTCCCATCGTGTCAGGGTTAGCGCCATCCGGAATAAAGCCGCTCTGGTATGAAAACCGAATCCGAACACAAATATTATGTTTATTGTAACGCCTACGGGGGGACACTGTCAAGTATGGTTACAGACTTGACACGAAACCCACAACCTTTTAAAAAAAGTATGTCCATATTCTATTTAATATAATCAAACCGAAGAAAAAATCGCCCTGTCCTTACGCGTTCGGTTGCCAGCGGAGTACTTTACTGATATAATAATAGCCATCCGGCTAAAGCAAACGGATAGGTAACTATGAAACTTCTGATTTTTCCGCATAAAGCGGAGAATACAAGGGGAACGAAATGAAGCAGGTAGAAATTTTTACTGACGGCGCATGCCAGGGCAATCCCGGTCCCGGAGGCTGGGGGGCAATCCTGCGCTTTGGGGCGCATGAGAAAGAGATATCCGGCGGCGACCCGAACACCACCAATAACCGCATGGAGCTCAGCGGGGTGATAGAAGCCCTTAAAATGCTCAAAGAGCCTTGCAAAGTAGACCTTTACAGCGATTCACAATATGTTTGTAATGCCTTAAGCAAGGGATGGGCGAAAAAATGGAGGGCAAACGGATGGATGCGCAACAAAAAGGAACCCGCCCTAAACCCGGAGCTTTGGGCAGAGCTGTTAAAACTTACCGAAATTCACCAGGTAACTGTCCACTGGATTAAGGGACACGCTGGGCATGCGGAAAACGAGCGCTGTGACCAATTGGCCGTAGCCGCCGCAGAACAAGCCAAGCTAAGGTAATCCAGAAGCGATCGTTTGGGCCGTCCCTTTTTTACGACCCTTCCAAAACCATAACCATTTAAATGAAATATATGACAGGAGGCGCCTCTGTTTGGAAACAATTGTCCAGCCACTGATTGATTTTCTAAGCTCCCATGGCATACCGCGAGAGCTCATTGTATTTATTATCTCTTTATTCCCCATATTGGAGCTTCGCGGTGGGATCATCGCCGCTATGTTTTTGCAGATTGATTGGCCTACCGCTTTCGTCATCTGCCTGATTGGCAACCTCTTGCCCATTCCCTTCATCCTTCTGTTTATCCGTAAAATATTCGAGTGGATGAAAAACACCAGATTTGTCAAATTGGTTCATCGCCTGGAAGCGAAAGCGGCCGCAAAAAGCAAAAAAGTAGAAAAATACAAAAAATTAGGCCTGTTTCTTTTTGTTGCAATCCCTCTTCCCGGTACAGGAGGCTGGACCGGCGCTTTGGTGGCCGCTTTAATGAACATGAAACTAAAGGATTCCCTGCCATCGATCCTATTGGGCGTCCTTGTGGCCGGATTTATTATGACGCTGCTTTCCTACGGTGTCCTCGGAACTCTATTGGGATAATTCAGCGAGCATAAAACCGAAACCGTCTCCCTTATAAGGGCGATGCATGACAAATGCACAAAGGACAAGCTTTGCCAATAAGGTAAAACCACCGAAGGGAATCCCCTAATTTCAATTATGGCTCTCCACGGCATCCCACAGCCCGCTACCCGGTGCTGTGGGTTTTTCTTAGGTGATGCCGGGGCGCCTCATTGCACACTATTTGATGGAAAGGAGATACTGTCATGTCCGGTCCCATGGAATTTGACCTGATCGTGCTGGGCGGGGGCGCCGCGGGAATGGCCGCCGCTATTTCGGCAGCACGCGCTTTACAAGGGAAAAGGAGCGTTGCCTTGCTTGAACACGGGCCACGTGTGGGCAAAAAATTGCTCACTACCGGTAACGGGCGCTGTAATTTGACAAATCTCGGCCCTCTTTCCGGCCATTATCACGGAAATGAGCCCGCCTTTATCCAAACGGTCCTCGCGCACTTTCCTTCCCGGAAAACCATCTCATTTTTTGAATCCCTCGGCCTTTTATGCCGTGAGGAAGGGGAAGGGAGGGTCTATCCCTACTGCGGGCAGGCATCTGCCGTACTGGATTCGTTTCGCACAGAGCTGGAGCATCTAGGTGTTCGGCAACTTTTGGAATATCATCCTCAGCGCATCGTTCGGCAAAAAAAAGGATTTCAAATCCACTGTACAGAAGGAATCCCCTCCTGCCGCCGGCTGATTGTGGCGACGGGCGGGAAATCCTTATCCTCTACTGGATCCGATGGCAGCGGATACCGCCTGCTTCAGGAACTGGGCCATACAGCCACCAAGCTTTTTCCTTCCCTGACCCAAATCAGGACCGACCCGGCCCTGATGCGTCCTATCAAGGGCCTGCGCTGCGAAGGCGCCGTTTCTCTGCTGGCGGATGACAAAACCGTACGCCGGGAAAAAGGCGAGATCCAGTTTACAGAAGCCGGGCTTTCCGGTATCTGTATCTTCCAGCTCTCCCGCCTGTCTGGGGAATTCTTTACCCTGCACACGGTAAACGGAAAACCCACGCGGCAAATTGCCGTTTCGCTCGACCTGATGCCGGATTGGGAACCAAGCACCCTAACCTCTTTCCTTGTCTCTCGCCGCGATTGCCGGCCTTACGCTCCTTTGGAACAGTTTTTAGCCGGCGTGCTTAACAAACGGGTCGGTCAAACCCTTTTAAAGGCGGCTGGTTGCGCACCGCTTCACCGGCCAAGCGGTTCTCTTACGGATTCCGAGCTTTCCCGCATTGCCGCCCTTTTGAAAGGGTGGCGCTTCCAACCCAGCGGCCTTTCCACATGGAACGCCGCGCAAGTGACGGCAGGAGGAATTTCCTGCCGGGAATTCAGCCCCCATACAATGGAATCCAGGAGTATCCCCGGCCTTTATGCCGCTGGGGAAGTGCTCGACGTAGACGGCGACTGCGGCGGCTTTAATCTGCAATGGGCATGGAGCAGCGGCATCCTGGCCGGACAAGGTGCGGCCGCTTCCCTGCTTGCACCACTCAACAACCAAAAAGGAGCTGAACGTTTTGCTTCGTATCGCTGAGCTTTCCCTCCCACTGGATTATAATGAAAAAAAACTTAGGCAAGAAGTATCCAGGCGGCTGCGTGTGCCTGAAAGCTGCATACAAAGCCTGACCCTTTCCCGCCGGTCGGTGGATGCGCGCAAAAAAGGCAATATCCGTTTTATCTGTACCGTTGATTTGGAGCTTTCCATTCCGGAATCCCCCATCCTAAATCAAAAGGAAAAATACAAGGCAACTGAAGTAAAGCCCTATGCTTACCAACTTCCCAAAGGGAAACCGTTTCCGTTGCGCCCGGTAATCATAGGCAGCGGCCCCGCAGGGCTGTTTGCCGCCCTGGTTCTGGCTCAGGGCGGCCACTGCCCCATCGTGTTGGAGCGGGGGCGCGACGTTGATCGGCGCACAGCCGACGTACGGGC
>CAMMKL010000231.1 GCA_946497265.1 uncultured Clostridia bacterium
TTTCCTGCTACCGGTAAGTGCTTTTACCCGTTATCTGATTTTACTTGTGATGTTCTGCGCTTGTCAGCTTGGGTGCAGCCTGTTTTCCACCTATGCCATTTCCATCATACAAGGACGGACGCCGGAGCATTTGATGGGCAAGGTGATGTCTTATGTGTTCACCCTTTCCATGTGCGCACAGCCGATAGGACAGATTATGTACGGAACCCTGTTCGATCAATTTGCCGACAGCGCCTATTGGGTACTGATTCCAAGCGGGTTGATGGTGTGTTTGATCGGGCTGGCCTCCACCGGTTTTTTTACGAAGTTTGAAAAGCAAGCATCTACACTAGTTAAGAAGAAACCATTTGAAGAAGGTGGTGACAAGATGGGAAATTAGCCGTACTGAACTTGGGAGAATCTGGAGGGCAAATTGGAGAAAAGTTGTTTGCACGGCTTTCCTCCAATCAAAAAAAGAATTGTCTCAATCTATCCGTGGTTATGAGACCGGTGATATTCCGGCTGATATCTCATACGCCACGAGACAGAACAGGCGGAGATGGAACAGCTTGCCGCCGTATTGGAACGGGAAATTGAGGCACAGGCTGGACAGGTTTCGGATGTGAACGCGTTTCTGAAGCTGGTGGACAAATATCTGGATATACAGGAGCTTGATGCATCTATTCTCAATGAGCTTGTGAGCAGGATCGTAGTACACAGCCCGGTAAAGGAGAACGGGAGGAAGCAAGTACAGATCAATTTGTACTTTACCTATGTGGGGAGAATCCACATCCCTTTGAAGATTGGAAGGGAGTCCTTAAACGAATCGGAACCGGCGTGACTTAACACGCCGGTTCCGACTAAAATTCTTGACGCGGCTGCCGCCGGCAAGGCTTTTCACGCTAAAAAATCCAGCCGGATTCCCGGTGGCCTTGGACGATTGTTGGAATGGCCATCCCCTTTGACCAGAACAAAGGGGATGGGAAGGCATGGGCCTGCCGTCCCGGCTGCCCGCGCCGGATTGCTTGATTCTCAATAAATCCAGGCGGTGGGCAGGAAGAAGAGATAGGGCGCGGTAAAGACGGCCATATAGAGGGAGAGCTTATGCTTAATCTCGTCAGATAGGTTCATCTTGCGGAAGGTGAGCTTTTTGTTAAAAAGATAGATCAGATACCCGCAAAGGGCCACCACCAGCAGTACCAGCAGGAAAGCGGGAAAGCTTTCAAAGGGGTTGTTGGACACCGGCCCGGCCACCGCGTCCATCCACCAGCCGTCCGGCCCCAGCATGCACAAAAGCAAAAGGCCGGATCCGATCAGATCCGCGGCGAATCCCAGCAGGAAGGCCTTCCATATCGCTTTTTTATACACAAGGTCCAGCCGTTTGATTTTAAGGAATTTCCCTCCCACCTGAAACACGATGGTGTCGATCAAGAAGTTCCCGATGATCGCCACAATCCATCCCACCGGATAGACAAGCAATAGCCAGACCGGGAAGAGGATGTTATAAAATTTCAATTCCTTTTTCATATGGCCTCCTTATTTTGCTTATCGCAAACTCGGTTCACAGAGAAAAGAAGCAGACGATGTACGGCAGGCCGCTGGGCCTAGGGATTGCGAGCCCGCCCCGCCTCAGTTAAGACGGCGGCGGATAGGCCCAGGCTGGCCCTAGCCTTCCGGGACATGGGAAGGATCGCCCCACGGGCCCGTCCGAAGCCGGCCGGGGAATAGAGGGGAGGGGATCGCATCGGCTTTTTCACGGGTTGTTTTTCTCAGTATAGCAAAAAAAAGCGAAAAGGAAAAGCCTCGTGCCTTTATGCACGAGGCTTTGACCCGATTGGGTTTGGTTATGCAAAGACCGATTCGATCACCCGTGAACAGCTTTCCGGTGAATACTGCCATCGGTCCATGTGGTCGCCGTCGAAAAAGTACCGGGGATTCTCCGCAAGGACGCAGGCGTCGAAGGAATCGATGATAATCAGCTTCACCTTCATCCGGTCGGGGATCAGGCTTTTGATAAAGACGCTGGCCTGCTGGCCAACGTATACGTCCTCCCGCGGTTCCGCCAGCCCTGCCAGATTGGGGGAAAGTTCGACGAAAACCCCGTAGCTTTCCACACTGCGGATGGTGCCCGCCACCGTCTGCCCTTGCTCGAAAAGGGCGGCGTTTTCCTCCCAGGTTCCCAGCAGTTCCTTGTGGGAAAGGGTTATCCTGCCGCCTTCTTCCACACTTTTGACCACCGCCCGGATATCCATGCCGGTTTGGAACCGATCCCGGGGATGGGAGATGCGGGAAACCGAAATGGAGTCAATGGGAAGGAGGGAAGGCAGGCCGCAGCCGATGTCCGCAAAGGCGCCGAAGGGCTCAAGATGGGTGACCCGGGCATCGATGACGTCGCCTGGGGTTAGACTGGTTATGTAAGCCTCTAAGCACGCCTTCTGTACCGTGCGCCGGGACAGAAGGGCGTATTCTCCCTTTTCGTCGTTGGAAAACCCGGTCACGGTAAAGCAGACAGGTTTTCCTACCCGTGAAATGATGGCAATGTCCCGCAGATTTCCTTCCTCGATGCCGATGGCTCCTTCCAAACGGGGGATCATCCCCCGCATGCATCCCAGATCCACCCAGAGATTGTGGGCGCTGTCGCATAAAACTGCCTTGGCTTCTAAAATACGCTGTTCCGCAATGGCGTCGGACAATGCGGCACGGCTGCGGGTGCGGGACTTGTTTTCCGGGGTGTTGAGAAGATAGCCTTCCGGTTTGAATGTGTTCACGTTTTCATATGCCTCCCTTTTTTTACGCTGGACGCCCTCCTTTGGCATGTATCCCTGCCGCTTGCGATGCGCCGGCTGGGCTGAAGGGTCTCTCCTGTCGTCAAGATGCCGCTGTACCGTTTGCTGTAACAAGGTGCCTTCAGCCAATATCTATGCGGGCCCCCACCCGGCTATTCCAAAAAAAGAAAGGGCCCGCAGCGAAAGCGCTGCGGGCAAGAATCGACCGATTCATTAGGATATGCGCACCTGCTTGACTCCATGGCCGCCCTGGCTGTAGATCAGGTTGCTGGCAAGCTTAACGCAGTCGTCGTCCACCTCTACGGTAAGAATGGTGTTTTGCCGCAAGGCCGGTTCGTATTCCTTTGGGTTAACCGAACGATAGGGATGGAACGCGCTGGACAGGTCGCCGGCCGAGCCGTAGGAGGACATCAGCGGGATGGGGGCGATGGAAACGTCGTCGTTGATGGGGAAAACCATGGTCACGTCCCCCATACGCACGTCGTGAATTTCCTCGCGGGAGTTAAGCCGTACCGCGTGCACGTCGTTGATGCGGTAGCGGATCAAGCGGGCCGCCGTCTCGGCGGAATCGATATTTTCAAATTCTGCAATCACTCGGGTACTCATCATACTGCCACCTTTAACGTTTTGTTCTTTTCTATTTTGTCCGAGCCAAAGAGCGGTATCCCTGAAAATGTGTGGAAGGAAAAATATTTGTAACTATTTTCCAGTTTTGATTCCAGACAGCCCGGGTTTCTGTCAAAGCTTCCGGAATATATCCCCCTGCGAAGGGGCGCGGTAAAGGCGGCGCCAGAAAAAGCCTCTGGCTTTTTGGTTTTATTTTGGGATTAAAGCCCTTCTGCTGTTGTAAAGCAAGCTTAAAAAAAGGCCGATTGGCGGCCTGTCCCGATGGGGAAGGGTTTCGCGGCAGATCGGGCTTTGATCGAAAAAATGAACGTTGGAAAGGGGACGGCGGTATGAACGTCAA
>CAMMKL010000232.1 GCA_946497265.1 uncultured Clostridia bacterium
ATCACATTGAGCGTGACAGTCCCGTTGGGGTAGAGGAGCCCGGCGTCTTCCTTCCTTTGCTTGACCGCGCTTGCAACACTTTCGTCAAAGTGTGTGTCCAGTTCTCCAAATGTCCCAGGGTAATGCCCGGTGGAATATCCTTTGCACCATAAAGCGCCCTGGATGATTCCGTATACATTACTGGTCGCGTCTTCACCTGCCGGCTGAATACCTGCCGGATACACCTCTTTGAATTTTTTTGTGGTTCCATCTCCAAAATTGCTGGCCGGCTCAGGAATTCCCAATTCGATTTGAAAGGCCCTTGTCAACGCATAAATCGTCGTCCAGCCTGTGCGCCCTTTGATGCTCTCATCGGTTAAATCAATTTCAATATATCCGTGTTTGCCTTTATAATGCTTGTTGAGCCACTCTTGTGTTTTTAATACCATTTCATCCATATGATGTGTTCCTCCTGTTAAAAATATAAACCATATCTCTATGGCTTATATTTTATAATATGAATAACAGGGAAGATGTGTATTATTAAATTGAAAAAAATATTGGCCGCACAGACGGCAATAAAAAGAAGAATAAGTAGATTAGCAAGTTCCTTTTAAGGGTGATTGCAGTAAAGGGGGCGATAGTCTATTTCTTTTATCCGGTTTTCTGGAAAAAAGAAGATTATGCCCCCACCAGGGTACTGCCCGGATAGTACCATGCCAGGATTTCCTGATACGTGGAACCCTGCTGCGCCATGTATTCCGCTCCGTATTGGCTCATTCCTACGCCATGGCCGTAGCCGCGTACAGTAAAAACGAAATTCCCTTCTGAATAAAGAAGATCAAAGTCGGCCGAGCGCAGGGAAAAGGCGGTACGCACCTCGGTGCCCTTGACTTCCATAGACCCGATCCGGATGGTTTTTACCATGCCGGAGGCGGTGCGTTCCGCCTGGCCTACCCAGCTTTGCGGCTCGCCTTCAAACGTGATGCCTTCCCATTGTTGTTCGGCCGCCGCTTTGAATTCCTCCGCCGTCAGGGTGACGGTGGTCTGGTAATCGGGGGCCAGCAGATCTCCCGGGCTGGGGACGGGGGTAAGGTAACTGCGTTCGCCGCCGAACACATCGGCGGAAGCCTCGGTGTTTCCGCCTGAGATCGCGTGAAAGACAGCGAGGATCGGCTCGGAATCCTGTACCAGAAGCTGGCCGAATACCGCGTCTACGGCGGAGCATAGCTTTTGATAACGTTCCTCAAAATGTTCCCCCCAGCGTTCCTGGAGCTGTTCTTTGCTCATATAGACTTTCGCGGCCGCTGGGTCGGCGGAAAAATCGGCGGAAGCGTCGCTGTCCGAAGCGGCGCGGGCGCGTCTGCGCACATTGCTGTAATAGGTATAGGCGGCTACCGCCTGGGCCTTGAGGGCTTCCGGTTCAAACGAGATGGGCATTTCACAGGCGACTGTGCCTAGGACAAAGTCCCGCTCGGAAACGGTGAATACTTCGTTGGTGGCTTCGTCCAGGCTGCGGGAGGCGTCTTCTCCCGCCGGGGACGGTTCCAAAGGCGCTTGGGGCGCAGAATTTACAGGGAGGGGGGCAGCCTCTCCTCCGGAATCTGGCGCTTTGTTTGCCCCCATCGCCAAAAATGGGATCAAAAAAAGGGAAAGAAAAAGAGCCAGTAAAAAAGCGAGGGTGCGTTTCATTCGGAAAACCCCTTTCCAAAGATTAAAATACAATACTGAGACTTGAATTATGCAAAAAAGGTCTTGTAGGGACCTATATATACTTCAAATCCGAAAGAAAATGCATAATATATCGTGTGATATTTCACGATTTTGCAAAATGTACGCATTCCCGTCTTGACTTTCCTACAGCGATGCTTTACTATGGAATTGCCGCTAATGCGAATAAAATTGGAAAAAAGGAAGAGATGCCGCCATGACGGGTAAAAACGCGAATACCCTGGAAACCCTCTGCAAAGAGTTCCGGGAACATAATAAAATCAATCCCTCCGATTTTGAAACCTATCAGGTAAAGCGTGGCCTGCGCAACCCGGACGGCACCGGCGTTATGGCCGGGCTTACCCAGATCTGCAATGTGCACGGTTACCTGGTGGCGGATGGGGAGCGGATTCCGGACGAAGGAAAGCTAACTTACCGCGGCATTGACGTGCGGGACATTGTAAACGGCTGTGTCGGTGAAAACCGGTTTGGGTTTGAGGAAGTGGCTTGGCTTCTCCTGTTCGGTACCCAGCCGAACAAAAAACAGCTTGACACGTTCAGCAAGTTGCTGGGCAGTTACCGCGAACTGCCGGAATATTTTGCGGAGGATATGATCATCAAGGCCCCATCCAAAGATATTATGAACAAGCTGGGCCGCTCGGTGCTCGCCCTTTATTCTTATGACGACAATCCCGACGATAATTCATTGGAAAACATCATGCGGCAGTCTATCCAATTGATCGCCCGCATGCCCGCCATTATGACCTATGCAATCCAGGTGACGCGCCGCCTCTACGACAAGGAGAGAATGTATTTCCATCCCTTGGGGAAGGGCCATCCCACAGCCGAATCCATTTTAAACGCGATCCGCCCGGATCGGAAGTTTACCGACGAAGAGGCTAAGCTGCTGGATATCCTGATGATCCTTCATGCCGAACACGGCGGGGGGAACAACTCCACTTTTTCGGCGCGCGTGCTCTCTTCCTCCGGCACCGATACCTACGCCGCCATTTCAGCCGCTATCGGTTCGCTCAAAGGGCCGCGCCATGGCGGGGCTAACCATCGCGTGATGCAGATGATGAACTGTATTAAAGAAAACGTGAAGGATTGGGCCGACGAAGAAGAACTGGAAGCCTTTTTGGCGCGTATTGTGCGCAAAGAAGAGGGAGATCGTTCCGGCCTGATCTACGGCCAGGGCCATGCGATCTACACCCTTTCCGACCCGCGCGCTGTGATCATCAAGGAGCATGCCCGCTATCTGGCCTTGAAAAAGGGGATGGAAAAGGAATTCAACCTGTTTGAAAGTGTGGAACGGTTGGCGCCAAGAGTATTTGCCGAAGTCAAGGGCGACAAAAAGGTGTTGTGTGCCAATGTGGATTTTTACTCCGGCTTGGTCTATGAAATGCTTGGACTGCCCAGCGACCTGTATACTCCCATGTTCGCGGTTTCCCGCATTGCGGGCTGGTGTGCTCACCGTGTGGAGGAGGTTATGACCGGAGGCCGTATTATCCGCCCGGCATACCGTTCTTTGGTACATAACAGGGAATACATCCCTTTGGAAAAAAGATAGCAGATAAAGGTTGTGCTGTGATACTAATTCGTGCTAAAATGATTTTATTCCCCTCTGCTTTCGTCTTTGCAAGCGTAGGAGAGTCATTTGGCACGAATTCGTATTTTTGGAGGGATTTTTCATGAAAGTAAAATATCTGTGGATACCGTTTGCGGTATTTTTGGCGGCCTTGCTGCCTTTGCGCCTTTATCAGGTGCTAAAGCTGATTGACCCGGAAACCGGCTTTTCCTCCGGGGAGCCTTACATGCTGCAAATATTACTGGGGCTTACGGCTCTGTTTGTCCTTATTTTAATGTCTATGAGCATAGTTTGTAAAAATATCCCGGAGCGGTATGAAATTCGGAAAAATATTTTTGCCGCAGCATTTTCCGTGCTGGTAAGCGTCTCCATGCTGGTGGAATCGGCTTGTTTTTTGCTGAACTTTATTTCCGGCCAGGACAAAGCGCCCGGCTTGGTACAGGCGATCTTGG
>CAMMKL010000233.1 GCA_946497265.1 uncultured Clostridia bacterium
GTTTTGCCGTAAGCGCAACATCCTTTAGTTCATAAGGCCGGAAGCCATAGAGACAGCCGATAAAAGGGATATGGTTATCCTGCGCAGCTTTGTAGTCATACAAGGTGTCGCCTACCATAACCGCTTTGAAAGGCGAACAGTTTTGCAGCAAGGCGGCAAGGCTTTGGCTTTTGTTCTCCATACCGTTTTCCAAAGGTTGTACGTAATCGATCTGAGTGGAGATCCCAATGCCTTTTAAGGCGGAGGTGATGTAACGCTGACTGGAGTTGGAGCACACTGCCGTTTGGATTCCTATGTGATGCAGCCTGTCCAAAAGTTCGGGCACGCCGTCGTAAGGTTTGGCCAGGTGCATATACCGAGCCTCCCGCTCTGGAATCATTTGCCGGTAGGCAAGGGCGGTCTGTTCGTCCCCACCGGGGAAATTGATTTCCATAAATTCCTGATAGGCCGCCCCATAGGAAGAAATAATTCGTTCCGTCGAGGTAACCGGAAATCCCAACGCGCGCTGGATATCCTGTACCGCCGGTACCGAAAACAGGTCGGTCCGGTTTAGGGTGCCGTCCAAATCGAATACTGCCAAATATATGCTCATGATCGATCCATCCTTTGAAACATACTTATGAGAGCCATTATATCTCGTTTTTCCGGCAAAATCCAACTCATAAAGGATAAAATCGCTAATTAGATAAAATTTTTTTCTGTAATCTTCAGTTTTTGCGCGGAATGGTTGAGTTTCCTGCTTTTCACTGGTATAATAAACCTGAAAAAATATGGAGGTGCCACCGTGGATTATTCGCAGCTTTTTAAGACGGCCCAAAAAGGCGGCTACTATAAGCAAGAGGTCAACTCCTACATCCGCAAGATGGAGGAAGACTCCAAAACCGCCCAAGAGGATTTACAAAATCAGATCAATCATCTTACTCAGTCACGGGACCAGCTTTCCAGTGAGGTTTCCAATTTTTCAGAGCGCGTCAATCAGTTGGAGGAAAAACTCTCGCAAGAAAAAGAAAAGGTACGCGAGGTTACCGCACAGAAGGACGAGCTGTACAGCGCGCTTGAACAGAAGCAACAAGAACTGGACGACGCTGTTTTGGCGCGTCATAATGACGTTGCAACCTGTGAAAAGGAAATAACCTCTTTTTTAATGGAAAAGAAACGGCTCCAGGCACAAGTAAAAGAGCTGGAAGCAAAAGGCAAGAAATACGACGCCCTGCACCGCAATTTGAAACAATATTGCCTTAAGGCGGAATCCGACGCTTTTTGTATGCTGGAGACCGCCAAAGAACAGTCGATGGATGCCATCAGCGTTGTGGACGACGTTACCAAAGAATTGGAATTTTTTCAGACCGATGTCAATAAGCTTCGCGGCGAACTTCACATCGGCACGGAAATGCTGGAAGATCGGCTTACCTCTCTCTACGATTCTCTAGAAGCTTGTGTGCGCAATTTACACGGGATTAAAACCCGGTTTTATGCGGCCAACCATCTGCCTTTAGAGGATGGATATGAGTATGTAAACATTGCGGAGCATGCACAGAAAAACGGCGAAAACGCAGAGGAAAGTACGGCAGAAGCGGCAGAACCGGATGTTCACGGCGATTCCCTGCCGTTTCCGGAAGCTCGCTATGGCCATGAGGAGAACGGTATGTATGTGCCGCCGGCAGACACTTTGCCGGAAGATGGGGAAGCCGCCGAAGAAGTTTGAATGGATTTCCATAGATAAATCGGGGTGTGAATCATTTCACACCCTTTCTTTCTAAAAAAGGAGCGGACGTATGCAGAATCATGAAAAAAATTTGGCGCAGCAAGTAGCGGATACCATCCTATCGATGATAACGGTTGAAAAAGCGTTCCTTCCCGGCGATAAGCTGCCCAATGAGATTGCGTTTTCCGCACAGCTTCGGGTAAGCCGAACTACCCTGCGGGAAGCGATCCGGATACTAGCTTCCCACAATGTGTTGGAGATCCGCCGGGGGAAAGGGACATTTGTCGCACAAAGGCCGGATCACGAACATCCGATTGATTTTAACGAATTGTCAAAAACGCGGCCTAATATTAAAGCGTTGTATGAACTACGTCTAATGGTGGAGCCTCAAATTGCTTATTATGCCGCCAAACGTGCCACCGTGCCGGAACTTGCCCTTATTCTACGCTACGGTAAGGAGGAAGAACGGCTGATCCGAAATGGGGAAGACCGTACCCAGGCCGAACAAGTGTTTCATCAGGCGATCGCCAAGGCAGGCCACAATGAATTTGTAGAACGCTTAATGCCCATGATTTACGAAGCAATTGATTCCGGGGTTCGGCTTTCTGAACAATATGACACGGTGGTACAGGATACGCTGCGCGATCATCGGATGCTCATGGAATTTTTGGAGGCCCGCGACGCGCTGGGAGCGAAAACCGCCATGGAACTTCACATCCTCCATGCTATGCGCGGGTTTGGGATTGTGGAAGACTGAAAACCACTGGTTAAAGACGAAAAAAAGATTGACATAAGTTGTATAACATGATACGATATTGTCATACAACTATGGAGCGAAAGGACGGTATTCCCTCATGAAAAGCGAAGCTGTGATCAACGGGCTGCAAAACGCCCCCCACCGCGCCCTCTTTAACGCGTTGGGTTTTACCAAAGAAGAAATGGAGCGTCCCCTGGTGGGGATCGTTAGTTCTTACAATGAGATCGTACCGGGACATATGAACATCGATAAAATTGTCGAGGCGGTGCGGCTGGGCGTCGCTATGGCGGGTGGAACCCCGGTGGTTTTCCCGGCCATTGCGGTATGCGACGGCATTGCGATGGGGCATCAGGGGATGAAGTACTCCTTGGTTACCCGTGATCTGATTGCGGACTCCACGGAGGCAATGGCAATGGCGCATGGCTTTGACGCCTTGGTGATGGTTCCCAACTGCGATAAAAACGTGCCCGGGTTGCTGATGGCGGCAGCCCGGCTCAATGTGCCGACCATTTTTGTCAGCGGCGGTCCGATGCTGGCCGGTAAGGTGGACGGCTGTAAGGTGAGCTTTTCCGCGGCATCCGAGGCGGTGGGCGCTTTTGGCGCAGGAAAGATTTCGGCCGAGAAACTGCTGGAATTCGAGGAGAAAACCTGCCCGACCTGCGGTTCCTGCTCCGGCATGTACACGGCAAATTCCATGAACTGCCTGACCGAGGTACTGGGGATGGGCCTTCCAGGTAACGGCACCATCCCGGCGGTGTATTCCGAGCGTATCCGGCTGGCAAAGCACGCTGGCATGCAGGTGATGGAGCTTTTAAAGAAGAACATCCGCCCGCGCGACATCATGACGGCCGATGCCTTCCGCAACGCCCTGACCATGGATATGGCCATTGGATGCAGCACCAATAGTATGCTGCACCTGCCTGCCATTGCACATGAAGCCGGTATTGAGCTGGATTTGGATATGGCAAACGAAATCAGTGATAAAACCCCAAACCTCTGCCACTTGGCTCCCGCCGGGGAACACCATATCGAAGATCTTTATGATGCGGGCGGCGTTTATGCGGTGATGAACGAGATCAACAAGCTCGGCTTGCTGAAAACAGACGGGATCACCTGTACTGGGAAAACCATGGAGGAAAACATCCGGTACAGCAAAAACAAAAACCCGGAAGTGATCCGCCCTGTGGAAAATCCATACAGCAAGACCGGCGGCATCGCCGTGCTCAGAGGAAACCTTGCGCCTGA
>CAMMKL010000234.1 GCA_946497265.1 uncultured Clostridia bacterium
TGCAAAAATCTGGCGCCGTCAGCGAGCAGACCGCCTGCGCCATGGCTATCGGCGCGCGGCGGGCGGGCCGGGCGGACTTAGGCGTGGGAATTACCGGCATCGCCGGCCCCACCGGAGGGACGGCGGAGAAGCCGGTAGGTCTGGTATTCGTCGCCGTATCCGATGGAAAGACCGTCTGGGTAAAGAAGGTGCAGTACGCCAAGGAAAACGACCGCTCCTATGTACGTACCGGTTCGGCATCCCACGCCCTCAACATGCTCCGCCTTCTTTTGGAGAAGGACCCGGAATTCCTGAAAACCGGCATTCCGCTTACCAAAAAAAGCCGGGGAAAGCGGTTTTTAAAGGAGATCACACCCTGGCCGGTATCCACCGGCCGTGTTCCGAAGCGTCCTGGGTTCCTGGGCTTTTTGTCGGAATACCTGCCGTGGAAGGGGGACCGGTTCTCCGACGTGCTCTTTAAGCTGGTGCTGCTTGCGGCGGTGGCCGCCTTCCTTTTCTCGGTGTGGTATCTGGTGGACGATCAGCTCATCAAGCCCTCCCAGAACGACAGCCTCTATTCCCAGCTTGCGGGGGGCTATAACCGGTCGGACAGCAGCTCGTCCCCCATCGCCCCGCCTGCGCCGGACAGCGCAGAAGGGAAGGAGGACTCCAGTGAACCGGTGGTGGAGGTTCCCGACTGGGTGCCCGCCGCCTTTGCCGACCTGTACCGCAGCAATCCCGATGTACGCGGCTATATCCAGGTTCCGGGTACCCATATGAATTATCCGGTAACCCAGGCGGCGGACAATGAGTATTATCTCAACCGCAATTTCTATAAGCAGCGCAGCGTTTTCGGCAACCCCTATTTTGATTACCGCAACAAGATCGACGGTACCGACCGCAACCTGATTATCTACGGCCACCGGGTGGAAAACGGCCAGATGTTCGGGGATATGGAAAAATATAAGGATTTGTCCTATTACCAGCAGCACGCCTCCATTCAGATGGATACGGTATACCAGACCGGGGATTATGAGATCGTCTCGGTGTTTTACGCCAGTACCAACGAGGCACATGCCCCGAACTTCCATTACCTGCGCACCGATTTTGCCAGCGATGAAGATTTCCTCAGCTTCGTCGACGAGGTGCGGGAGCGCTCTCTCTACGACATCCCCGTTACCGTGGATGCGGACGACGAGCTTCTCACCCTGTCCTCCTGCTCCTTCCTTTTCGACGACGCACGTATCGTCATCGTGGCGCGCCGGCTGCAGGAAGGGGAGACGGCGGTAGATCCAGCCCTGGCTACGGTAAACGAGGACTGCCTGATGCCGGAGATTTGGTACCAGCTGCATCCGGAAATCCCGCATCCGTAAATTTCCATGAAAGAACACAAAGCAAATACCCTCATATCCGAAGATACAAGGGTATGCTTAACAGTCATGCGCTGAGATTTCCTCATCTACACCTTTACCTTTTCTCTGGCATGGGCAATGGATTGAGCGATTGCATCAGCACTCCATGTTCCATTGCTTCGATTTCAGAGCAGTTGTAATCATACTCGTAATAAAGCAGGAAACAGCAAGTTTATGCAGTATATTTTATCTCTGCATAATCGTAATACTGTCGTAGAATTCGTAGCATATCTTCTTTGGCGGCTAAATCTGTTTGCAAGATAACGGACTTTGGAATACAGACTTTTATTTTCATGCCGGTTTTTTGTACCGTAAAAGCAGATGCAGGAAGTCCTGTGGACAATTTCACAGCTTCACAAATATCCTTGTCCTGTGTGATCCCGCCCGTTAACTCATGGAATGATTCAACGACGAGAACAACAGGGCTTTTGATAGACGTCACAAAGAGAGCGACCAAAATAAAAAAGTCGCCGGTGTAATGCAAAAATCCCAAAGAGGAATCTAAAGGAATGAGCCACAAAATAAGGATCGCTACACCGATGGAGGCCGACTGCAAGCCATCAATAAAATTGGCTTGATACTCTGCATGTAGCATTGTACTTGTGTAATTTGTTTTTTTGTATTGCTTACGATTAAAAACAGACAGGCCAAAGCAAAGCACAGTCATCGCTGCTGAGTATGCCGGAATTGGCGACGTGTTCATGATCTGCCCATTTCCGTTTAAGAAATAATCAAAAGCAACCTGCGCTGAACTGATCAGGGCATGAATCATCACTGCAATTATTAGGATAGACTTAAAAATTGCATATAGGGGTTCCAGAAAATAAAGACCTTGCGGGTAACGTTTTGTTGTTTTCCCGCTTAGTTTTGAAATGAAAACAGCAGTAACGGATGAAATCACTAAAATCAGAGAGAAGAAACCGTCAAGAAAGAGCATTTGCAGACCGGTAATAAAGTACATGCCGGTTCCCGCTGCGGCTATCATTAAATTTACTAATGTCGTTATGATTAAAGCTCTGTTTTCAATTTGCTTTTGTGTCATAAGCAGCTCCCTTTCTATATCGCTGGATTTCATGATCTAAGGCGTCGCTATATTTTTGGAATAAAGCTATCAGATTTTCTTGTTCCTCCACGGTCAGAACAGAAAAGGCAAGGTTTTCTGCCTCAATGAGCGGTTCGACTAATTGTTCGCACAATTCCATACCGCTATCCGTTAAGTGAATGTATTTGTTTTTTCGATTTCCAGCTGCAAGTTTCAGTTCCACGATCTCTTTTTTCTCCAAAACTTTCAAAGCGGAATTGATCGTTTGTGGCGAGCAGCGCCATGTCTCACATATTTCCGACTGTGTAGGGGTTCTCTCACCGGTATAAGCAGAGTATAAAATCCACATAGTAGTCAGAGAAAATCCGCTTGCCGAAAGATAATCGTGATAAATCCGGTCAATCTTACTGTCCAACTGGTTATACTCCAAAAGATTTTTACTATATTTTGTTTTCATATTGTCCCTCCATGTCGACCTTGTTTTATCCGAATTGGGATTATAATACTATGAATTCGGATAAAAGTCAATTGATTATTTCTTAAGAGAAGTGTCACTGCCCATGCTGTACATAGAGAAAGCGATGGGTGCGTTTGTATCATGGAATCAAAATTCGCCTCCGTAAAAAAACCGCTCCCTTGAGCGGATGACATAGAAAGTGCCGCGCTTTCTCGCGGCGGTCAGTCGCAACCTCCTGACCTAAAAGAAAACTACGAAGGAATGATGAAAATGCCAAACAAAGCGTTACGCCGTCTGGTGGAGGGCGCGGTAATCGCCGCGCTGTACACCGCCCTCACCCTGGCCTTGGCCCCCATTAGCTTCGGGCCCTTTCAGTGCCGGGTCTCCGAGGTGCTGACCATCCTGCCCATCTTTACCCCCGCCGCGATTCCGGGCTTGACCCTCGGCTGCATCCTTTCCAACGCCGTAGGCGCCGCCATGGGAACCAACGTCTTAGGGGTTTTGGACATTTTCGTGGGCTCCGCCGCAACCCTGCTTGCCGCCGTGTGCAGCTATCTGCTTAGGAATGTCTGCATAAAGGGGGTCCCGGTTTTGGCGACCTTGCCGCCGGTGGTGTTCAACGTCCTGTTTATCGGGACCGAGCTCTCCCTGGCTCTGGGGCACCCGCTGTGGTTCTCCATGATTGTGGAGGTCGGCTTGGGCGAAGCGGCGGCCAGTATGGTGCTGGGAATCCCGCTGGCTCTCTTTTTAATAAAATCAGGGGCGCAGAAACGGATTTTCGCCCAGCTGCGTTAGCAAAGAGAG
>CAMMKL010000235.1 GCA_946497265.1 uncultured Clostridia bacterium
TCTACACACCTTTCTGATATTTGGAAGGAACCTGGTAAGAGGTCAGTTCTCCTCCGGTTCGTTGCGCAAGTCCAAAATGCGCTTTGCCTTGCCCTGGAATCGCTCGAGGCTCTTGGGTTCCACCAGGGTCACCTTGGTCTCCAGCCCTAGGACGCTTTTTAGGCGGTCGTGAATATTTTTTTGCAGGGATTCCAGTTCACGGTAATGCTCCAGCAGGTCGCCGTTTAGCAATTCCACACGGACTTCCAGGTTGTCCATAAAGTTTTTGCGGCGTACCACAAGCTGATAGTGCGGGCCGACGTACTCCATACCCACCAGAACGCTTTCGATCTGAGTGGGGAAGACGTTGACCCCTTTGATGATCATCATGTCGTCGGTCCGGCCCATCACTTTTTCCATACGCACGTGGGTGCGGCCGCAGGCGCACGGTTCGTAGTTCAAGCAGGTGATGTCTTTGGTGCGGTAACGCAGTACCGGCATGCCTTCGCGTGTGAGGGTGGTCACGATCAGTTCGCCCGCCTCGCCGGGAGCCTTGTGTTCGCCGGTTTCCTGATCGATGATTTCCGGCAGGAAGTGGTCTTCCGCAAAATGCAGGCCGCAGCGCAGTTCGCATTCGCCTGCCACGCCGGGGCCGCCCAGCTCGGTCATGCCGTAGTTGTCGGTTACAAAGATGCCCATGCTCTGCTCAATCTGGTCGCGCATGGCCGGGGTGCAGCTTTCACTGCCCAGCAGGCCGAGCCGCAGTTTATAGTCGCTGCGGGGATAGCCGGCTTCCCGCATGCATTCGCCAAGGTAAAGCGCGTAGCTTGGCGTAGCCACCAAGCCCGTCACGCCGAAGTCGCGAAACATCATCAATTGTTTTTGCGTGTTGCCGGAGGAGGCGGGGATCACGGTGGCCCCCAGTTTTTCCAAGCCGTAATGAAGGCCCAGCGCGCCGGTAAACAGGCCGTAACCAAAGGAAATTTGGATCACGTCGTCACAGGTTGCGCCCGCAGCGGCGGTCAGACGGGCTACTTGGTCGGACCAGCGGTCCAAGTCGCCCGCAGTGTATACGCCCACAGTGGGTTTTCCCGTGGTGCCGGAAGAAGCGTGGATACGGCGGATCTCGCGCATAGGCGTGGCAAGCATCCGGAAAGGGTAATTGTCCCGGATATCGTCTTTTGTGGTATAAGGGATGTACTGGAGGTCGGAAAGGGTTTTGATCTTATCGCCCGTAACCCCGGCCTTTTGCAGGCGTTCGTGGTAAAAGGGTACGTTGTTATAGCAATAGTCCACGATATACTTCAGCCGCTCAAGCTGAAGCGCTTCCAGGTCCTTGCGGTTCATGGTTTCGATATCTTTTTGAAAAAACACGGTGAGCACTTCCTATCTGCAATCTATATATTTGTTTCCGATAGCAAGGATACCGTACCGCTCTCCGCGTTATCGTCAAAAAGGCTTCCTAAGAAACTGGAAAACACCTTTTTAGACAAAATTTGCAGGAACGGTACGGCTCCTATTATATCATATTCAGCTAACAATGAAAAGCTTTTTCGCGTTTATGCGTTAAAGCGGGAAAAGCTTTATTTGTGTGTGGGTACGGGGACGGACTTATTTTGGTGTTTTGCACGCCATTCTTCGGCGGTACCGGTATAGAAGAAATCGTTTCTGGCGCCGCTTTTCCAACCGGACCTAGAGGCGACGAGGCTTACCACAATGCAAAGCAGTACGGATACCACCATGGCCGCGCAGGCCCAGGCGGGACCGTAGGGGGTTTTGAACCCGGAAACCGCCACGGGGATAAAGGCGGTGGCGAAGCCGCCCAGCATACCGGCCCAGGCACCCGCACGGTTGATGCCTTTCCAATAAAGCGCGATGGCGTAGGGGGCGAGGAAGGCTCCGGAGATAATTCCCCAGGAATAGGACATCATTTCCAGGATAGGGGTGGGGTAGTTGGCTACCACATAAGAGCATACCACGAACGCCAGGCAAAGGATGCGGGTCAGCTTGGCGGCGGATTCGTCTTTGATGTCCTTCTTGATACGCTCCTTGACCAAATCCATCGTAACGGTGGAACAGGCGGTAAGGGTGATGCTGGACAGGGTGGAAACCGACGCGGAGATAAGCAGCACCAGCACCACGCCGACCAGGATATCGGGCAGGTGCGCCATGTTCAGCATATTGGGGATCAGATAGTCTTTGCCGCCGGCCGGTATTTCAGAGAAAAAGAGGTGGGAGAAAGAGCCGATAAAGTAGCCGCCGCCTGCCACAAGAAGGGCGAAAAAGGTAGAGATGATGACGCCGCGCTTGACTTCCCGGTCGTCGCGCAGTCCGTAAAATTTGTGGATCATCTGCGGCAGGCCCCAAGTACCGAAGCTTGTCATCAGGATGGTAGCAACCAGGGAAACAGCAGCGTTTCCATCCAGCGGAAGCATGCTGTTTTGGCTCATGTATTCGCTCATCCGTGCGACGCCTGCGCTTAAGCCTCCCACCTGCGGGCTGATAATGACAAAGGCCAGCAGGGCGGCGACGCCGAACATCATAATAATGCCTTGGACAAAGTCTGCCTTGAGGGCGGCCATATACCCGCCCAGCACCAGTACCAACGCCGAACCGATGGCAATGATTATCATACAGACGGTCTCGTCAATATTCAAAAGGACAGAACAGACGCTTGTCAGGCCCTTATATACCGAAGCGGAATATGGAAGCAGGAAAATAAAGATTACAACACAGGAAAAAAGCTTCATCCCCTTGCTTTGGTAGCGCATCTCAAAAAGCTGAGGCATAGACTTTATCTTTAAGCGCCTGGTACATTCCCTGGTGCGGCGGGCCAGCACAAGCCAGGCAAGCAGCGAACCAAACACTGCATTGCCTACACCGACCAGGATCGACCACAGGCCGAAGTCCCAGCCTGAACCGCCGGAATACCCAATAAACATGACGGCGGAAAAATACGCCGTGCCGTAGGAAAGGGCGGAAAGCCACGCGCCCGCGTTTCGGCCGCCGACGGTAAAATTCGCCATGCCGCCTTTAGAACTTTTGGAATTCAGGATACCGACCGCCAGCATAAAGATCGCATAGGCCGCGATCACCAGCCAGATGATGGTTTCTTTGCTCATACACTGTCACTCCTCTTTTGCTTATAAAATGCCCGAAACCACTTGCGCTCTTTACCGCTTTAAAGCTTCGATGCTTTTACTTGCTAAATTGATAAGTTGAATTATACAGAATTCTTTCGAAAATTGCAAGAGGAGTTGAATGATTTTTTGTAGAATTTTTAATAAAATACAAAAGGTATGGAGAAATAGGAGGGATGGGGGATGGCTTTCAACAGGAAAGCTAAGCGATCAAGCGCTTGCTGAATTTTCATTTAATAGAGGAAATAATCAAAATTAAGAAAAGCAGCCGGGCGGGCCAACGGCAGGCGCATGCCCTGTATATCCTAACGTTGGCCCGCCCGGCTGCTTTCATCAAAAGTGGACGAAAAACGAGCTGGTTTGTACACAATGTATTTGGGAATAAAAAAACAGCCACCCTATTGGGTGACTGCTTTGTGTTGGCATCTTCCTATTTTTCCAGGCCGTCGCCAGCCAAGTATCTTCGGCACCATTGAGCTTAACTTCCGTGTTCGGGATGGGAACGGGTGGACCCTCAACGTCATCAACACCAACT